>JANLSI010000328.1:0-2610 GCA_031362345.1 Pseudomonadota bacterium | reverse complement strand
GATCACATTGAAGGTCTGTCGCCGGCGATTTCTATCGAGCAGAAATCGACTTCGCACAATCCGCGTTCCACCGTCGGCACCATCACCGAGATCTACGACTACCTGCGTCTGCTGTTTGCGCGCGTCGGTGAACCCCGCTGCCCGGACCACGCAGAAATTCTTGAGGCGCAGACCGTCTCGCAGATGGTCGACCAAGTGCTGGCGCTGGCGCCCGATTCGCGCTGGATGCTGCTCGCGCCGGTAGTGCGCGGGCGCAAGGGTGAGCATCACCAGGTGTTCGAGCATCTGGCACGACTGGGCTATCTGCGCGCGGTGGTGGACGGTGCAGTCGTGATGCTCGATCAACCGCCGGAACTGGCATTGCGTAAAAAGCATGACATCGACGTGGTCATCGATCGTTTCCGCGTGCGCGAGGATTTGCAGCAGCGCCTGGCCGAATCCTTTGAAAATGCCCTGGGCTTGGGTGAGGGCGTGGCACGCGTGGTGCCGATGGAGGGCGAACACGCTGGCGCCGGTGCCGATCTAGTGTTCTCCTCGCGTTTCGCCTGCAAGGTCTGCGGCTACAGCATCAGCGAACTAGAGCCGCGGCTGTTCTCGTTCAACAATCCGGTCGGTGCCTGCACCGCCTGTGATGGTCTGGGCGTGGTGCAGTTTTTCGATGAGCAGCGCATCGTCCAGCGTCCTGACATCAGTCTGCCGGCCGGCGCGATCCGCGGCTGGGACCGACGCAACGCCTACTACTACCAGCTCATCACGGCGCTCGCACGGCATTATAATTTCGACGTCGATACCGCCTTCAACGAACTGCCGGCCGATATTCGCCAGGTCATCCTGCGCGGCAGCGGCGAGGCCGAAATCGAATTCACCTACTTCAAGGCCGGTGGCCGCGCCTACAAGCGCAAGCATGTTTTTGAAGGCGTGCTGCCCAACATGGAACGGCGTTACCGCGAGACTGATTCCAATATGGTGCGCGAGGAGCTGGCGCGCTATCAGGGTTCGAAGACCTGTGGTGAATGCGTCGGCACCCGCTTGAATCGCGCGGCCCGCAATGTGTTCGTGCACGAGCACAATCTGGCCCAAGTCACCAGCATGTCGATCGGCGGCACCTATGGTTTCTTCGATAAGCTGAGACTGCCGGGCAAACGCGGCGAAATCGCCGACAAAATCGTCAAGGAAGTGAAGTTGCGTCTGCAGTTCCTGGTCAATGTTGGTCTCGACTACCTCACGCTCGATCGTAGCGCCGACACCTTGTCCGGCGGCGAGGCGCAACGCATACGTCTCGCCAGCCAGATCGGTGCTGGCCTGGTCGGCGTGATGTATATCCTCGACGAGCCGTCTATCGGGCTGCATCAGCGTGACAACCAGCGGCTGCTGAGTACGCTGGTGCATTTGCGCGATCTGGGCAACACCGTGATCGTGGTCGAGCATGACGAAGAAGCGATCATGAGCGCTGATCATGTGGTCGACATGGGCCCCGGTGCTGGGGTGCACGGTGGCCAGGTGGTGGCGCAGGGAACACCCGCCGCGATCTGCGCCAGCGCCGAATCGCTGACCGGTCAATATCTTTCTCGGCGGCGCAGTATTGTCATTCCGGGTCTGCGCCTGAAGCCCGATCCGAAGCGCATGCTCGGCATCAAGGGTGCGCGCGGCAACAATCTCAAGGGCATGGATGTCGAGATCCCGGTTGGTCTCATGACCTGTGTGACCGGCGTCTCCGGTTCCGGTAAGTCGACCCTGGTCAACGACACTTTGTACGCGGTCACCGCGCGCGATCTGAACGGCGCGACTGTCAGTCCCGCCGAGCACGACGCGGTCACCGGGCTTGAGCAGTTCGACAAAGTAGTCGACATCGATCAAAGTCCTATCGGTCGCACGCCGCGCTCCAATCCCGCCACCTATACCGGCCTCTTCACGCCGATCCGTGAATTGTTCGCTGGCGTGCCGGAAGCCCGTACGCGCGGTTACGAACCGGGGCGCTTTTCATTCAACGTCAAGGGTGGACGCTGCGAGGCTTGTCAAGGCGATGGCGTGATCAAGGTCGAGATGCATTTTCTACCCGACGTTTACGTGGCCTGCGACATGTGCAAGGGCAAGCGTTATAACCGCGAGACGCTGGAGGTGCTGTTCAAGGGCAAGTCGATCTCCGACGTCCTGCACATGACCGTCGAAGAGGCCGCCGAGTTCTTCAAGGCTGTGCCTGTGCTGCGCGACAAGATGCAGACCCTAAAGCGCGTCGGCCTCGGCTACGTGCAGGTCGGCCAGTCCTCGACCACCCTTTCCGGCGGCGAGGCCCAGCGGGTCAAACTTAGCAAAGAACTCTCACGGCGCGCCACCGGCAAGACCCTCTACATCCTCGACGAACCGACCACCGGCCTGCACTTCGAAGATGTCCGTAAGCTGTTGGAAGTGCTGCACGAACTGGTCGACCAGGGCAATACAGTGGTGGTCATCGAACACAACCTCGACGTCGTCAAAACCGCCGACTGGCTCATCGACTTCGGCCCCGAAGGCGGCGACGGCGGCGGCGAGATCGTGGCCCAAGGCACCCCGGAACAGGTCGCCGCCACCAGCCGCAGCTGGACCGGGCGGTATCTGGCCGAACTTATGGAC
>JANLSI010000306.1:0-10774 GCA_031362345.1 Pseudomonadota bacterium | reverse complement strand
CACGCCGAGATCGATTTCTCGACCACCAGCTTCGTCAAGGAAGTGGCCCGCGCACGTACCTTCGGCTTCATGAAGGACGTCGAGATCCTGCGCGAGCAGAACCTGGCCCTCGGTGGCAGCCTCGACAACGCTGTGGTGGTGGACGACTACCGGGTGTTGAACGAGGACGGCTTGCGTTACGAGGATGAATTCGTCAAGCATAAGATTCTCGACGCGATCGGCGATCTCTACCTGCTCGGACACAGCTTGATCGGCGCATTCCATGGCTATAAGTCAGGTCACGAGCTCAATAACCGTCTGCTGCGCAAGATTCTAGCCACCAAGGACGCTTTTGAACTGGTGTCTTTCGAAGGTGAGGAAAGCGCGCCGTTTTCCTTCATGCAGCCGATCCCGGCGCGCTGAGGACGGCGCTGCATCTAGTCTGAAGCATGCCTCGCGAGGCGCTCCAGAGCGGCGCGGATTTTCGCGTCGTCGGTACAGCGCGCCTCGTTGCGCAGGACTTCGGCGGTGGCCTGACTCATATGCCGCCGCTCACGCGGGACGACCTTGGGGCGCGGCTCAACGACATTGCGCACGCGCACACTGCGGACTTCGCCGAATTCCGGGTGAGCCTGTAGTTTTTCCAATATTTCGGGGGTCTTGAAGCGCAGCTGCGCAGCCCAGGTCGAACCCTCGGCCTGCAAGACCAGGCAGCCGTCGCGGATGGTTGCCAGACACACGTGCTCAACCAGGGGCACGGGGACACAGGATAGCAATGACTGGTTCAGGTCTCGCAGCCGATTGGCCCGGTCGGTCAATTGCTTTAGCTGCGAGAATTTGGAGACAATGTCGAAAACAGACAGGGGGATGCTCACAGCGGCAGGCCTGATTTCATGGCTGGCATAGCCGTTGCCCACTTATAGTCATGGAAATAATCATCCTATCAAAAACGCGGGGCACAACCGCGAGGTTTCGCCTCAGCTGGTCGGTGCTGACACTGACCGCGCTGTTGCTGATCGGGGGCTCGTCGAGCCTCGCCTATTGGGGCTACGCCCGTGGCGGAAACGCCATGGTCGAGGAGATCCTCAACAATCCCGAGCGCTCGGCTCAGATCTGGCAACGCGAGATCATCAACCAGCGCCAGTTTCTCAATTCTCTGAACCTCGACATGAATGCCGACTTGAGCGCGCTGTCCGCTGCGATCGGACGGATGCAGTCGCAGTTGACCCGCCTTGACGCGGTCGCCGAACGGGTTGCCAAGTCGGCTCGCATCGACGCCGCTGAATTCGACTTCGGTCACGAGCCCGCCATCGGCGGCCCGCAAAGCGCTGACGTCCAGGCGCCGCAATGGACCGACTTGCTAGCCAATCTCGATTCCATCAAGAGCGAAGTGCAGCTGCGAGACGACCGCCTCGGCTCACTCGAGGCCTTGATGCAGAACAGACAGCTGCACGACGACATGAAGCCCGCCGGGCAACCGCTTAGCGACGGCTGGATATCGTCGGGCTTCGGGTATCGCACCGACCCCGTGACGGGCGGCCACGAATTTCATGATGGTCTCGACTTTGCCGGCAAACCGGGGGAGTCCGTGCGCGCCGTGGCGGCGGGTGTGATCACCTGGTCAGGTAAACGTTGGGGCTATGGGAATCTGGTGGAGATCAGTCATGGCAATGGCTATATCACCCGCTATGCCCATAACCGCGCCAATCTGGTCGCCGTCGGCGAAACGGTCAAGAAAAACCAGGCGGTCGCCTTGCTCGGATCGACGGGGCGCAGCACCGGACCTCACGTGCACTTCGAGGTCGTTCACGACGGCGAACGGGTCGATCCGCTGAACTTTGTCGGTAAGCGATCGCAACTGCGCGTCCAGGCGGGCACGGTCCTGCGGCGCTAGCGGCGCTGTAGCACCCGATTCGACGCGCCGGGTACGCAGCATCCCCACTTGCCTTTGCTACAATGGCGGCGCCTCGACCGCCGCCTTAGTAAGCGGTTGACAATCGGCACCTTTTTCAAATCCAGCGCATTCCAATGGCCGCAAGCTCAAAGTCTCTTTCCGCACGCATCATCCAGTCGGTGTTCGGTAGTCGTAATGACCGGCTGCTGAAGCGCATGCACAAGACGGTCAATGCCATCAATCAGTTGGAGGGTGGCATCGCCGCGCTGAGCGATGAGCAACTGCGGAGCAAAACCACCGAATTGCGTGACCGCTACACCGCCGGTGAGACCTTGGACGAGCTGCTGCCAGAAGCCTTCGCGGTGGTGCGCGAAACGGGCAAACGGGTGCTGGGTATGCGGCACTTCGACGAACAGATGATCGGCGGCATGGTCCTCCACCAGGGTCAGATTGCCGAAATGCGCACCGGTGAAGGTAAAACTCTGGTTGCCACACTGCCGGCCTATCTGAATGCGTTGTCGGGGCGTGCAGTGCACGTGGTGACCGTCAACGACTATCTGGCCAAACGCGACGCCGAATGGATGGGGCGTCTGTATAACGCGCTGGATATGTCGGTGGGTGTCATCCTGACCGGCATGAGCAACCAGGATCGGCAACGTTCCTATAGCTGCGCGATCATTTACGCGACCAATAACGAACTCGGCTTTGATTACCTGCGTGACAACATGGCCTTCCACCCCAGCCTGCGGGTGCAACGCGACCATGCTTTCGCGGTGGTCGACGAAGTCGACTCGATTCTGATCGATGAAGCGCGTACCCCGCTCATTATTTCCGGGCCGACCGACGATCGCAGCGATCTCTATACGCGCATCAACGTCCTCATTCCGCGGCTCGAGCGGCAGGCGGCGTCCGACGGCAAGGACGAGGAGGAAGGCCCCGGCGATTACTCAGTGGATGAGAAATCGCGTCAGGTTTATCTGACCGAAGCCGGCCACGAAAAGGTCGAGCACCTGCTTGCCGAGGTCGGCATGTTGGCGGAGGGAGACAGTCTCTACAGCGCAACCAATATTTCATTGATGCATCACGTCTACGCCGCGATCCGCGCCCACGCGCTGTTCCAGAAGGATGTCGATTACGTGGTCAAGGACGACGAAATCGTTATCGTCGACGAGTTCACCGGTCGCACCATGCCCGGCCGGCGCTGGTCAGAAGGGCTGCATCAAGCAGTCGAAGCCAAGGAAGGGGTGGCCATCCAGCACGAGAACCAGACCCTTGCCTCGATCACCTATCAGAACTATTTCCGCCTCTACGAGAAGCTCTCGGGCATGACCGGCACGGCCGACACCGAGGCCTATGAATTCCAGGAAATCTACGGGCTTGAAGTGGTCGTCATTCCGACCCATCGGCCGATGATCCGCGACGACCGCGGCGATCTGGTGTTCCTGACGCCCAAAGAGAAGTTTGAAGCCATCATCGACGACATCAAGGACTGTGCGCAGCGCGGCCAGCCGGTGTTGGTCGGCACGACGTCCATCGAGACCTCGGAATATCTGTCCGGCCTGCTGCGTAATCAGAACATCAAGCACGAAGTACTGAACGCCAAGTTTCATGAGAAGGAAGCGCAGATCGTGGCGCAGGCCGGCCGTCCTGGTAGCGTGACGGTCGCCACCAATATGGCCGGTCGCGGTACCGACATTGTGCTCGGTGGCAACCTCAGCGCCGAACTGGCCGAACTTGGCGACGACGATGCAGATAAAACCGCTGCCGCACGCGCGGCCTGGGAGGAACGCCAAGCGCAGGTGCTCGCCGCTGGCGGCCTGCACATCGTCGGCACCGAGCGTCACGAGTCGCGGCGCATCGACAACCAGTTGCGCGGCCGTTCGGGACGTCAGGGCGATCCGGGATCAAGCCGTTTCTACTTGTCGTTGCAAGACAACCTCATGCGCATTTTCGCTTCCGAGCGTGTCAGCGGCTTGATGCAGAAGCTCGGCATGCAGGAAGGTGAAGCCATCGAGCACCCATGGGTGAGCAAAGCCATCGAGAACGCGCAGCGCAAGGTTGAAGGCCGTAACTTCGATATCCGCAAGCAGCTGCTTGAATTCGACGACGTCGCCAACGATCAGCGCAAGCATGTCTATGAGCAACGTCGCGAGGTTATGGAAGCGGACAACATCTCGGAAAACATTCGCGGCATCCGCCACGACGTTGTCAACACCCTGGTCGACACCTATATTCAGCCCCAGAGTTTCGATGAGACGTGGGACCTGCCCGGACTTAGCCAGGCACTTGAAAACGAGTTCGCGGTCAAGGCGGATGTCGTCGCCTGGATCAAGGAGGACGAAAGTCTCGATGAGGACGGCATCCGCGCGCGCGTGGTGCAGGTCATTGAAGAAGCCTACACCGCCAAGGAAGCGCAGGTCGGCCTGGACGACATGCGTAACTTCGAAAAGGGCATCATGTTGCAGGTGCTCGATAGCCATTGGAAGGAACACTTGGCGGCGATGGATCACCTGCGCCAAGGGATCCACCTGCGTGGCTTTGCGCAGAAGAATCCCCAGCAGGAGTACAAGCGCGAAGCCTTCGAGATGTTCGCGCGTATGCTTGAGGAGATCACGCGCGATGTGATTGGCATCCTGTCGAAGGTGCAAGTGCGCGCCAAGGAAGATATTGAGGCGGTCGAAGAACAACAACGTCGCGCCGCCGAGCAGCAGGAATACCATTATCAATCCGGCGCTGACGAGCCGCCGCCGGCCGCGCCGATGTCCGCTGGTGACGTCGGCTTGCAGGCACCCTATGTCCGCGATGGCCGCAAGGTCGGTCGTAACGAACCCTGTCCGTGTGGATCGGGCAAGAAGTACAAGCAGTGTCATGGCAAACTCGACTGAACGGCCGCGCGCCGATACGCAGCCACGCGCCATCGCCGGTATCCGACTCGCGACGGGCGCCTCGGGAACACGCTATAAGAACCGTAGCGATCTGACCCTCATCGAAATTGAGACCGGCGCGGCAGTTGAATGTCTGTTCACGCGCAATAAGTTCTGTGCAGCGCCGGTCGCCATCGCGCGTAAACACTGGGTCGACGGTCAGACGCGTTATCTGATCATCAATGCCGGCAACGCCAATGCCGGCACTGGTACACAAGGCGAAGAACGCTGCCTGGAAGTCTGCGCCGCAGTGGCTGCGGCCGCTGGCTGCGCGACGGTCGATGTGCTGCCGTTCTCGACTGGTGTCATCGGCCAGCAATTGAACGCCGCGGTGTTGGCGGCGCACGCTCCGGCGCTGGTTGCCACGCTCAAGTCCGACGCCTGGGAGCAAGCCGCCGCCGCGATTATGACCACCGACACACGCGCCAAGCTGCGCAGTGTTGAAGTGCGCGATGGCGGTATCCGTTTCGCGGTCACTGGCATCGCCAAGGGCAGTGGCATGATCAAGCCTGACATGGCGACCATGCTGGCCTATGTTGCGACCGACGCGACAGTCAGTGCGGCGGCGTGGCGCAGCATCGCCCGGCGCGCGACCGCACTCAGCTTCAACCGTATCACCGTTGACGGCGATACCTCGACCAATGACGCGCTGGTCCTGATCGCGACAGGCGCTGCGAACGCAGTTTGCGTCGACAGCGAAAGTCACCCGCTGTACGCGCGCCTCGCGGCAGCGGTCGAAGCAGTCTGTCTGGGACTGGCGCACGATATCGTGCGTGACGGCGAGGGCGCGACCAAGTTCATCACGGTTAAGGTCGGCGGGGGATATAGCGAGCAGGATTGCCTGCGTGTCGCCTATGCGGTGGCGGAATCGCCGTTGGTCAAGACCGCGCTGTTCGCGAGCGATCCTAACTGGGGGCGGATCCTAGCGGCAGTCGGTCGCGCTGGTGCCGAACGTCTTGCGATCAATGAAGTCGATCTCGCCATCGGCGGTCTGCCGATTGTGCTCGGTGGCGAGCCGGCACCCGGTTACACCGAGGACGAAGCGGCCATCATCATGAAGAGACCCGACATCGACATCGCTATTACCATCGGTCGCGGCGATTGCACTGCCACGGTATGGACCTGCGACTTCTCCTACGATTACGTCAAGATCAATGCTGAATACCGCAGTTGATCAAGGTCGCCGCAGCGGTGATAAGACGTGCTGATGGCGCGGTGCTCCTGGGCCTGCGCCCTGCGCATAGCGCCCATGGTGGTTTGTGGGAATTTCCTGGCGGCAAGCTTGAGGCACGTGAGCGTCCGATCGACGGTCTAGCGCGCGAACTCAGTGAGGAGCTCGGCATCGTTATCGAC
Organism: Pseudomonadota bacterium; assembly: GCA_031362345.1. Lineage (GTDB taxonomy): Bacteria > Pseudomonadota > Gammaproteobacteria > JADJYF01. The sequence goes on along the minus strand of JANLSI010000306.1, from coordinate 4,624 downwards.
GCTGCGACGCCGCTCATTTCTGTGCGTCATCGTTACCCAACCCAGATCGTTGAACTCATCGTGTTCGAAGTGCGTGACTGGCAGGGTGTCGCCCATGGGCGCGAAGGACAACGCATCGAGTGGGTCGCCCCCGCATTGCTTGCCGCCCATGATTTTCCCGCGGCCAATCTGCCGGTCACGACCGCCGTCGCGCTGCCGCGCGTAGTGATGATTACGCCCGATCTCGGCGCCGACGAGGCGACCTTTCTAGCGCGGCTCGAAACCTGTCTGGCTGGCGGTGTCGAACTCGTGCAACTGCGCATCCGAGCCACGGGTAGACAACGGCAACGCGTGACCACGGCGGCGCTCGCGGCCTGTGCGCGGCACGGCGCCCGCCTCATGCTGAACGGCACGCCCCAGGAAGCACGGATGGTGGGTGCTGCTGGTGTGCATTTGAACCGCCATGGCCTGTTTGAATTCAAGCAGCGGCCAGTGCCGGCGGACATGTTGCTCAGTGCCGCCTGCCACGACGCCCGTGAACTCGCCCAGGCCGAGCGCATCGGCGCTGATTTCGTCTATCTCTCGCCCGTCGAGGCGACACTAAGTCACGCTGATACAGCGCTGTTGGGTTGGGCTGGATTGCGCACGCTCTGCGCCGCGTCCCATGTGCCGGTCTATGCCCTCGGTGGCATGGCGCCCCATAGCCTGGCGCGCGCAGTGCGTGCCGGCTGTCAAGGCGTCGCGATGTTGAGTGGTATGTGGGAGAGCAAGACACCCGCCAAGTTGCTAGCCAGTGCGGTCCGCGCGCTGGAAAGAGCCGCCTACCGGGTTACGCCGCGCTTAGGCGCCAGCGCTGCTCAGATGCCGCAGCAAGCCAGCTCGAAGCGCACGTCATCTTGTATCTGCACCGGCCGCGTTGAGGTCTGTCGCTGGGAATAAAAGCGCACCGTGAAGCGATGCTTGCCGCCACTGATCTCGGGAAAGGTCTCGGTCTCCAGGGGCATGACTACCCGCACGATCTGGCATTGTGAGGCGCTCTCGAACTGCTGCTGATAGAAACCGGCATTGGCGACCGCGATACGCGGATTGGCACTTTCGCGGATCAGGGTGAGGATCAGGCGGATGGCCTTCTCGACGATGCGGATGTCCTGCATCCATACCAACATCTGGCCGGTGCGTTGGGACGGCTGGGCATTGAGCCAGAAGTGCAGCGACGGCAAATCGAAGCTGCAGGTGCCGCCCGGAATGCTGATCCGCTGTCGCACCTGATTGGCGAGTTCGTCATTGCGAATGCGCGCACCGGGCTGACAATCGGGTGTCTTGAGTTGCACCAGGATTTCGCTCATCGAACCGATAGTTTTGTCGAGCACCGCCGAATTGACGCTGGGGTTGTTGCGCAAACTGTTGAAGGTCGAGATTTCGCGCTCGAGTTCCTTGATCAATTCACCCTTGATGTCGGTACGCACCAGGAAGTCGCTCACTTCCAGAATACGTCCCAGCGCGCTGCGCGCGCTCCACGGATCGCCGCCTTCGATGCCAGTGTCGATGCTGGCGAAAAGATGTTCCAGACGCAGGCAGTTGCGAATGCGCTCGTTGAGCGGCTGCTCGTAGATGACGGGAAGACCAGATTCCGGAAACAGACTGGGCTGCGTGGCCGCGCGCTCGCCACCCGTCACAGGCGTGCCTTCATGCATGGGTTGCAGCTAGTTGCAGGTACATAGCGTGTAGTTCATCCACACGTCCGGCGAGCGCGGCCGTGTCACCATCATTGACTACCACATCGTCGGCGATGCGCAAGCGCGCCTCGCGGCTTGCCTGTGTGCGCATGATTGCGGCGACCTCGGCTGCTGTCAAATGATCGCGCGCGCGCGCACGTTTGATCTGCAGCAGTTCGGGGCAGTCGACCACCAGCACGCGGTCGATAAGATCGTTGCGTCCGCCCTCGGCCAAGAGCGGAATGCCGAGCAGACAATAGGCGCTAGCAGCGGCTGCCACATGCGCGCGCATGCCCGCGCGAATGGCTGGATGGGTGATGCTTTCGAGTTCGGTGCGGCGCGCCGGATCGGCGAACACGATGCTACGCAGGCGCGCGCGATCGAGGCGGTCATCCGCGCCCAAGACGTCGCGACCGAAGGATGCGACGATGGCGGCGAGCGTCGGCGACCCAGGTTCGACTACTTCGCGCGCGACCACATCGGCATCGATGACACAGATGCCGTGGCGCGCGGTGAAAACCCGACAGACTGTCGATTTGCCCGCGCCGATACCGCCTGTCACACCGACCACGTAAGGGCGTTTCACAGCGTCGCGCCAGATTGAAAGAGGCCGAACAGGCTGTCGCTGAAGAACATCGCGATGACGCCGGCGCCAGCCAGAAAAGGCCCGAAGGGAATCGGCTCGCTGCGCTTGGTCAACCCGGTCACTAGCATCGTGATGCCGACCACCGCGCCGATCGCCGAAGAGATCAGAATCACCGCAGGCAGGGCCTGCCAGCCTAGCCAGGCGCCCAACGCGGCCAGCAGCTTGAAGTCACCATAGCCCATGCCTTCCTTGCCGGTCAGCAGTTTGAACACCCAATAGATCGACCACAGGCTGAGATAACCCGCCATGGCGCCCAGAACTGCAGTCGGCAGATCGCTGGCGGACAGCCCAAACAAAGAACAGGCCAGCCCTAGCCACAAGAGCGGCTGGGTGATGCTGTCCGGTAGCAGTTTGGTATCGAGATCGATGGCCGCCAGCGCCAGCAGGCTCCAGCCATAGACCGCGCCGAGCAGGGCGCGCGCCAGCCACAATGCGGTGTCGGCATCGGGCCCGTGGGCGAAATGCCAGGCTGCGACGCCGCCTGTTACGCCACCCAGCGCCTCGACCAAAGGATAGCGTCGTGGGATCGCCGCATGACAACGGCGGCAACGACCACCCAGGATCAGATAGCTCAGCAAGGGAATATTGTGGTGAGCGGCTATCGGCGTGGCGCACTGCGGGCAGCGCGAGCGCGGGCGCATGAGGTCGAAAGGTTCCTGCGCGCCGTCGTCGTCGCCCAATTCGAGCAGGGCCTGGCACTCATTACGCCATTCGCGTTCCATCATTACCGGCAGCCGGTAGATGACGACGTTGAGGAAGCTGCCGACCAGCAGACCCAGCACCGTCATGGCGACGATCACCAGGACGGGCTGGGCAGCGAGGAGGGTGATCATTTCCATGCTTGGAGCGGCTGCCGTCGGTGCCGCCGCCATGACCGCTCAGGCGCGGTCATGGCACGTTCACGGCCTAGGTATGGAGGAGCTTTTAAAGCTTAGACCACCTGGCCCATCTTGAAGATGGGCAGATACATGGCTATCACCAAGCCGCCGATCAGCACGCCCAGTATGGCCATGATCAAGGGTTCCAGCAGGCTGGTCAGTGATTCGACCGCGTCGTCCACTTCCTGCTCATACCAGTCGGCGACTTTGCTCAGCATCGAATCGAGCGCACCGGACTCTTCGCCGATCGCCACCATCTGCACGACCATATTGGGGAATATATTGACGTCGCGCATGGCGGCCTGCATCTGCGTGCCGGTGGCGATTTCGTCACGCATCTTCATGACCGCTTCGTAGTAGACGATGTTGCCGCAGGCGCCCGCCACCGAGGTCATGGCCTCGACCAGCGGCGTGCCGGCAGCAAACATGGTGGCCAGCGTGCGTGCGAAGCGCGCGATCGCCGATTTGTTGAGAATGTCGCCGAGCACCGGAAATTTGAGCAGGGCGCGGTCGACGAAATGGGCAAACTTCAACGAGCGCTTCATGGCCTGAATGATGGCGAACACTGCACCGACGATCATGCCGATCAAGAGCCACCAGTAGGCCTGGAACCATTTCGACATATTGATCACGACCTGGGTCAGCGCCGGCAGTTCGGCGCCGAAGCCAGAGAACAGATCCTGGAACTGTGGAATAACGAAGATCATCAGAATACAGGTGATGACGAAGGCCACCACCACCACCGCTAAGGGATAGAACATCGCGCCCTTGATCTTGGACTTGAGGGCTTCGGTCTTTTCCATGTAAGTCGCGAGTTTGTGCAGGATCTCCTCAAGGATACCGGCGTGTTCGCCAGCCACCACCAGGTTGATGTAAAGCTCGCTGAACTGCCGTGGGTGTTTGCTCAGGGCCTCGTTTAGAGAACCACCGGCCTCGACGTCGGCCTTGATGCCCATGATGAGCTGCTGCATAGCTTTGTTCTCGTGGCCGCGGCCGACAATTTCAAAGGACTGCACTAGCGGCACGCCGGACGACATCATGGTCGCCAGCTGGCGACTGAAAACGGTAATGTCCTTGGTGGTGATCTTGCCGCTGCTCTCGCCGAACAGGGGCTTAGATTTTTTCTTGACCTTCAGCGGATTGACACCCTGACGCCGCAGTTGGGCCTTGATCAGGGCGTCGTTCTGCCCCGACATCTCGCCCTTGACGCGCTTGCCATGCCGATCGACACCCTCCCAGGTGAACATCGACGATTTGACCGCAGCTTCTGCCATGACTTACTCCACTGTCACTCGGTTGACTTCGGCAAGGCTGGTGACACCTGCACGCACCTTGGAAAGGCCCGAGGTACGGATGTCCCAGATGCCTTCGGCCCGCGCCTGATCGGCCAGCACCACGGCATTGGC
>JANLSI010000268.1:0-4034 GCA_031362345.1 Pseudomonadota bacterium | reverse complement strand
AATGGCTGGGCGATGCCAGCCACCCGCATTTCAAAGCCATCCAAACCCTGCTGCGTTAAGCGGCGCCGCTGCGGTCACGCCAAGCCGCACTTCACATCGCTGTTCAATTGAGCGTGATCCGCTCACTTGACCGTGTAGTTGCGTGCGCCCATGCAGGTGCCGAAAGCGCGATTGTAATCATTGGTCATCTGCAGTCGTTGGTTATATTCCTGCGACGCAGCCGCCTGCTGCTGACGGTGGTAATCCGCCTGCAGCTGCGGCGGCGGTGCGGCTGGTTTGTCGGTGGCTCGATTAAAGGCACCGAATAAGGTCGACGCCACCGCACCAATAGCAGCGCCCTGCCCTGCATTGCCAGCGATGGCTCCACCGGCCGCGCCGAGTGCAGCGCCGGTCGCCGCATCACCCAGCACACCCCGGCCCGGCAACATACCGCCGTTGCCGATGCCGAGGAATCCCCCGCCACTGGCTTGCGGCGGCGGCTGACTCGCGTAGCCGCCAGCGGGCGGCGACGGCGCAGTGGCCAGCGGCGGCGCGGTGCTCGGGTCGAAACCGGTTTGGGATACCGCCCATTGATGACATTCGTAGCGGTCCTTGGACTGCTGTTGCTCGGACTGGCCGACGTTGGGATAGGCGAAGGGACCGCCTTGCTGGGCATGCACGCTCGTCGCGCCCAGCGCGCACAAAGCTAGGGCGAGGGGCGCCCTCCAGGTGGTGGCGACGCTCATGGCTGGATACTCCGTTTCAAGCTAAGAATTTGTAAGGCTGAGATTCATGGCTGGTGGCGAAAGTTTAGCAGTCGACAGTACAGAAATTGCGATCTGCCGCGCAGCTTCGCGCTTAGGACCCTGGTCAAAATTATCTCTACATTCGGCTGCTCCTGAGCGGCTTCTGCGGCGTTGCATTTCTTGGCAATAGCCCCGCTATTGCCAAGAAACGCGCCTTGCAGCAACCACTCAGGAGCACCCTCGGTGTTGACGAGATAATTTTGACCAGGGTCCTTAGCGGCAAGCAGCCGGGCCGGCTTGACGACATTCACAGACGCGCGGCCAGCAGATCCCGTATCACACCGACCGTGCGATGGGTCGCGCCACGATGGCGATGCACGATATTGCAGGCCAGGGCGCCAACTCGATCACGTTCGTTACTGTCGCGTAACCAGCTCAGCGCTGCGCTGGCCAGCTGCTGGGCGTCGTCGACGACCAGCAGGCCACCCGCTTCACGGAGCAAGCGCACTATCTCGGCGAAATTGAAAGTGTGCGGCCCGACCAGCACCGGCCTACCCAAGGCCGCCGGCTCAAGTACGTTGTGCCCACCAAAGGGCAGCAAACTGCCGCCGACGAACGCGACGTCCGCTGCCGCATAGTGACGCGGCAGCTCGCCCATGCTGTCGAGCAGATAAATCTGATCCGCATGGCTGCACACACTGGACTGACTGCGACGCCGACAACGCAGTCCGCGGCTCGCACATAGCTGCGCGACTTGGTCGAAACGTTGCGGATGACGCGGGACCAGCAGCAACAACGCACCAGCTAGCTGTCGTTCAATTTCGACAAACGCGTCCAGCACGAGGTCTTCCTCGCCTTCGCGCGTGCTGGCTGCAATCAACAGTGGCCGATCGGTGCCAAGATCTCGACGCACTGCCGCCGCCTGTTCGTGCACGTTGGCTGGCAGGTCAAGATCGAATTTCAGACTGCCGATGACGGCAATACGATGTGCGTCGGCACCCAAGGCGACGAAGCGCGCGGCGTCTTCGTTAGTCTGCGCGGCGATGTGATCGATGCTGCGCACGATATCGCGACTTAAGGCCGCAAAGCGCCGATAGCCGGTCATCGAGCGCGCCGACAGGCGTGCGTTGGCGAGCACGATAGGCAGAGCCCGACGGCGACAGGCGGTGAAGGTGTTGGGCCACAATTCGGTTTCCATCACCACCAGGATGCGTGGTTGAAAATGCGTCAGGAATCGTTCCAACACCTGCGGCAAGTCATAGGGAAAATAGGCGTGCTGCACCGTAGCGCCGAGCATACGCACGACAGTGTCGGCACCGCTCAGGGTGGTGGTCGTGATCAGTACGTCGACGCCACCGAACTGCTCCTGCAGCGCGCGCACCAGTGGCACCGCAGCCATGGCCTCGCCGACCGATACCGCGTGGATCCAGAGCGGCCGCGTCGCAGGTGGCGCGTGCTGGTAGTAGCCCAGACGCTCACGCCAACGCTTAGCGTGGGCGGGCGAGTGACGGCAGCGCAGAAACAAACGCGCCAGCAAGACCGGCATCAGCAGCGCGAACAGCGCCGTATAGAGTCGTCTCAGGAAGTTAGCCAGTGCAAATACTCCCGCACGCCGGTCGCCGCGTCGCGCATCGACGGCGTGTATCCGGCCGCGCGCAAGCGCGTCAAATCAGCTTCGGTGTAGGCCTGATAGGCGCCAGCCAGATCGGCGGGGAAATCGATGTACTCCAGTGTGCCGCGAGCGTGGAATGCCAGCACGGCCTCGGCCACAGCATTGAAAGCTTCGGCGCGGCCCGTCCCGCAATTGTAGACGCCCGAACTAATCGCCGGCTGGCGCGCCAGCCACATCGTGACGTCGACCACGTCATCGACGTGGACGAAATCGCGGCGCTGCTCGCCCGGTCCATAACCATGGGACGCGCCGAACAGACGCACGCGACCGTCTTGTTCGAGCTGCCGATGCAGATGCAGCGCAACGCTCGCCATGCGGCCCTTATGTTGCTCACGCGGACCGTAGACATTGAAATAACGCAGCCCCGCCACCAGACTCTTAACCGCTGGCAACTTCTTGCGCACGTATTGATCGAACACTAGCTTGGAATAGCCGTAGACGTTGAGTGGGCGCTCATCGGCCGCTTCTTCGCGGAAGCGCGTGCCCTTGCCATAGACCGCCGCGCTTGAGGCATACACCAACGCAATGCCGTGATTCGTACAGTAATCGAAGATTGCACGCGAGTAACTGAAATTGTTCTCCATCATCGCGCGGCCATCCCAATGGGTAGTGTCGGAACACGCGCCCAGGTGGTAAACACATTCAATGCCGAGATCGCGTCCACCGTTGCTCCGTACCAGCGCCAGCCATTCGTCACGATCGAAATAATCGGCAATACGCGCACTGGCGAGATTCACGCACTTGTGACCGTCGCTCAGATCCTCGACCACGAGGATGTCATCGCAACCACGCGCATTCAGAGCCTGCACGAGATTGCTGCCGATAAAACCGGCGCCACCTGTCACTACGATCACGGCGCGATCTGGCCAGGGCTGGCGATGCGTTCGAGCAGCGCGGTGGTCGAAAAGCCGCCGTGAAATGCAACCGTGGTGACGAGGCCGCCGGCGGCTTGCACCTCAGCCGCGCCGGCGATGGCGTCGAGCGCGTAATCGCCACCTTTCACCAGCACGTCCGGCAGCAGCGCGGCGATTAAATCATGCGGCGTGGCGCCGCCGAACGGCACCACCCAGTCCACCACATCCAGCGCGGCCAGTACCAACATCCGCGAAGCGAGCGGATTGAGCGGGCGCGACGGCCCCTTCAGAGACGCCACCGAATCGTCGTCATTGACCGCCACCACCAGCCGCGTACCGAGCGCCTTGGCCTCACGCAGATAACGGACATGGCCTTCGTGGAGTAGATCGAAACAACCGTTGGTCATCACCACTATCTCACCGCGCCGCCGCGCCTGCGCTCTTTCATCGAGCAGTTCATCGACAGTGAGGATGCCGCGCCGCGCGCTGTCGCGCGCACTGAGCGCACGATCGAGTTCCCCGATACTGACGTTGGCGGTGCCGAACTTGGCCACCACCACCCCGGCCGCGACATTGGCCAGCGCGACCGCGTTCGCCAGATTTTGACCGGCGGCCATGGCCACTGCAGTCACCGCGCAGACCGTGTCACCGGCACCAGTAACATCGAATACGTCGCGCGACCGCGCGTCGAGGTGCAAGGGTGGCTGGCCCGGCCACACCAACGACATGCCGGCCTCGCCACGTGTCACCAACAAGGCTTCAAAGCCGAATCGTTCGCACAGC
>JANLSI010000252.1:0-4523 GCA_031362345.1 Pseudomonadota bacterium | reverse complement strand
GGGCACTCGCGTGCGACGTTGGGGCCGGCGAGGTAGCGCTCGAGCGGTGTCTCGCCGAGCTCGCTGTGGACGGTGCGGTGATATTCCTGGGTGACCCAGGCTTGAGTCGCCACGTTCAGTTGCTCGAGCGTGAGGTTCGCTTCTCCTTCGAGCATCGCGAGCAGGCGCCCCTCGATGCGGCCCCAGAGGTTCTCCTGCTTGCCATTGACGTGCGGGGAGTACGGGAGCGTCGGCAGGTGCAGAATACCCAGGCGATGCAGGCCGGCAGTGAACTCGCCGGCGAGCATCGCCGCGCCGCGGTCAGTCATCAGCGAGCGCGGCAGCCCCACCTTCTGCAAAGCCTGGCACAGGCCGTGGACCAGCTCCTCGGTGCGCTCGTTGGTGTACCACTGGGCATGGCACAAGAACCGCGACCGATCATCGATGAAGCCGACCAGGAGCGGTTTGACGTACGCGCCGCGACGGGTCAAGACCTTGCGCGAGCCGTGATGGAAGTCCAGATGCATGAGCTGCAGCACGTGCTCGACTTCGTAGCTGCGGACTTCGCGCTGTTCGAGCCGGTCGCGAGCGGCCACCGCCCCGTCAGTGCTGCGCTTGGGCGTTCGTCGGCGCGCGAGCCCCTGGGCTTTCAGATAGCGCCGCACGCTCGGATAGGAAGGGCACTGCGCGCCGGCGAGCGTCACGCGTAAGTTGTCATGGTGCAACTGGGCGGTCCAGCCCGAGTGCTCGCGGTACTGCATGGTCAGGGCCTGCACGGCCGCGGCTGAGAGGCTGGGGAAGCGGCCGATGTCGCGTCGCACCTGGTTGCGCAGTGCCCGCACCGGATCGGTGGCGTTGCGGGCGGCGTAGAACCAGCGCTCTAAGGTCGAGATGCCGAAGCGACACTCGAGTCCGGTGAACGGATGACGCCAGGTCTTCGCGGCCAGGGCGCTCAAGTGAGCACGCAACTCGCCCGGGGCCGGCGGCGCCGCGAGCAGCGGTCCGATGATCGCAAAGCGCAGCCGCGCCCAGCGATCGCGTTGCGGTAGAGAGTCCTCGTTCATCACGCTCGTTCCCATCGTGGCCTCGTTGATGGGAACGCAGGCTACAAAGCGACTGACCAGCAGGCTATCGACATCCTCTGCGGGTAGGCGGCGCCCCTCGGATTACCTGACCCCGGCGCGGGTGCTCAACGGCGCGATGAAGCGCAGCGCCTGGGCCAGACGAGCGGTTGGCGCGCTCGCCTCGAAGCGTTCCAGCAGGCTCTGCGGCAATCGGCTGATCGTCACCGGCGGCAGGAAGCGTTCGCGTACCGATTGCCAGAACGGTGTCGACGGAAAATCATCTCGCCACCACGTTCGCCAGCGCTTCAGCGTGACGGCCGCGACACGCAGCCCATGGCATACGGTTCGAGTCGACGCGCGACCTGCCGGCGAGACCAGCATCAGCACCACCGCCAGATACACACGGCGGCCCGCGAACCGCACCGACGGCGACGTGTCCCGGCGATCGCACCAACCACAGGTGAAACTCGAGCGCCGGGCATAGGTCTCCCGTACCGCGGCCGGACAGCCACGCGGCTTACGCGGATAGTCCGCAACGTGCAGCGGCCCGCCACAAGCTTGGCAACCCCGAAGCCGTGTGGCTGCGGCGAGTTCCTGATCGATGCGAGTAAGGAAACGAAAAAAAGCGGGATCTTGCAGTACGGCGTGGCACACTTAACGGGTCTCCTGGTCTGGTAACCGGAGACTCCCCGGAGGGGATCTTTTAATCAAGATCCCCGATGGGGATCACGTTCAATCCATCACCAAACTCGACCGCCACAGGCGAGTTCGCCATCAAAAAAAGTGGCGGTGCTCACGCTACCCTATCTCCAGAGATCGGGCGGGTAGCCTTAAACACCGTATGGCGAGCGCCCTTACCGGCTGCCCCGCGCGCTCGCACCGTCACGCTCGTGGCATTGAAGCCCGCAGCGCGCAGAAGCCGCTCGAAGTGCGGACTCCTGAATGCTGACCACAAAACCAGCACTCCACCGTCACGAAGCGCAGCATACAAAATGGCTAAGCCGGTCTGCGTATAGAGCCTGTTGTTGGCCGCCACCGTGAATGCCTCAGGCCCGTTGTCGATATCCAAGACTATCCCGTCATAGGCTTGGGTGACCGCCGCGAGATTTGCCAGCACGTCCCGCACGATGACTTCAACACGGGGATCATCCAGTGGCTGCTTGGCATAGGCTGCCAACGGACCGCGGTTCCATTCGACGACCGGCGCCAGCAACTCAAGGACGTCGATGCGCGCCATAGGGCCGAGTTCATCGAGCACGGCGCGCAAGGTGAAGCCCATGCCGAGGCCGCCCACCAGGACCCGCGAGAAATTACCGCGTGCCCGCTCGGAAAAAGCGAGCCTGGCCATCGCCTCTTCGGAACCACTGACGCGGCTGGACATCAATATCTCACCGCGCACGCGCACGACGTGATGCCCCTGTTCGAGCGTTAAGGTCAGAGACTCCTGATCTGGCGTTACCGATTCAGCTACGAGGGTGCGATACGCCATGCACGATTCTTAACGCAACACTTAATCCGTAGCGCTTAAGTCGGGTTCGTAATGGCGCGCGATCAGCGGCGGGTGATCACCAGACAACGCGGCAGCGTCTCGCCCGGCCTGACGAAGCTGCGCTTCTTCACGTGCGTCGTCGATCGCCGCCAAGGTGCCGACAACGTCGGCGGCGCGGGAGTCGTCGATGAATTCACCCGTCAGAACGCTGTCCGGTGCAAGTTTGCCGCTTTCAAAATGGGCCCATATTTCTTCGCCGAATCGTGTGGCTAGCAGTTCAGGCGCAAACCGACCCAGGGTGGCAGTAATGTTATTGACGTCGCGCAATAACATCGCGCGTGCGTTGTTGTTGCCGGTGGCACTGACAGCTTGTGGTAGGTCAATAATCACCGGCCCCTCTATGCCGACCAACACGTTGTACTCGGAGAGGTCGCCATGCACTAGCCCCGCGCACAGCATGGCCACGATCTGGCCGATCAGAAACTGGTGGAAGTCACGCGCTTGTTGTGGTGGATGCTCAAGCTCCCCAAGATCGGGTGCAATCTCACCGTTGTGGTCGACAATCAACTCCATCAGCAGCACGCCGCTGAAAAAACCATAGGTCTCAGGAACTCTGACACCCGCACGTGCCAGATGCACGAGCGCTTCGACTTCGGCGCTCTTCCAGGCCGTTTCTTGTACCTTGCGCCCGAAGCGGGTACTTCTCCCCATGGCCCGCGCCTGCCGGCTGCTACGAACCCCACGGCCTTCCTGATACTGGGCCCGTTGTTGAAAACTACGCTGGCGGAGGTCTTTGTAGACCTTCGCGCAACGGAACTTGCCGCCGGCCCGGACGATATAAATCGAAGCCTCCTTGCCACTACGCAACGATCGTATGACTTCATCGATGACGCCGTCATCGATCAGAGGTTGCAGGCTGGCAGGTATTTTCATGGGCGACCAGTATAAGGCCGCAGAGACTCAAGCGCAGTCGAAGTCGTGAATAGTCTGGTCAGTTCAGATTGAATGACAAAGAGCGCCGCGAAAGAGGAAAGGTCTGCGCCGCGATGACGGATCTGCGACGACTGCGGTTCTCGCCGCCCAGGCCCGCGTCTTGGAGCTGGGACGTAAGTTCCGCCAGCATCAAAGCCCAAGTAACCTGACCCCGAGCGCACCCCCGGCGCTGCGCAGCTCCTGATCGAGCGTGGCGAGCGGCAAACTCAGGCGTTGGGCAAGTTCGAGATAGGTAGCGTCATACAGCGTGAGATTAAAGCGCTCTGCCAAGTGCAGCGTAGTTGCCCACGCATGCAGATCAGTTTCGAGGTCGATGTTCACCATGAGGGCGCGTAGATCAGCCAATGACGCATCGCGAAATACGGTAGTTATTCGCTTCCTGCGTACGGCGGATTGCAGCGCGTTGGCGACTTCCAATCGCCACAGCGACGGGGCGATAGCCCCGTGATCGGCAACGTCACTAAGTACTGCATCCGCAGCATGGGAGCGCTCGTCTTCGAAGAACCATGCCAGCGTGATTGAAGTATCGATAACCAGGCTCACGGCCGACCTTCGTCAATCAAATCCTTAATCCTGAGTTCGCCTAGAGTGGCTCCGACACTGCGGGCACGAATACCGGCGGCAGCTTGCTTGGCTTTGGTCCGATCGCTCGCTGTTTCGGCGGGCACCAGGCGCGCAACGGCTTTACCGTGTTGTCTTCAATTGTGCCAGCGCGGCTCGTGCCGAAAGCCAAGAGATCTTGATAGACACTCGCTTGATGAAATGCAGGCGCGACCAGCGTAGAACACTCGAAAACGCGGGTGCGGTACTTGCCAGCAGGCGTTGCCTGCTACAGAATTCTCATCACGGATTTCACGCTGGCTGAGTCAGCCCGATTGATGCCCGTTAACGCATCGCCCCTGCTCGCTGACGCGAGCGCTTAAGTCGGCTTCATCTCCTGCAAGCCGGCGCCCCTAAGGCTGGAGATCTTCGTCAGCCTCTTCTCTCGCTCGTCATCA
>JANLSI010000240.1:0-1530 GCA_031362345.1 Pseudomonadota bacterium | reverse complement strand
CGCGATTGAACATAGCCAGCCAGTTCCATAAACGCGATCTCGATCCATAGCTCGTCTGGCGCGGTAAGGATGAACAGGACTGGAGCGGCCCCGTCGTCCGCGACGCGCCCGGTTTCGTATAAATCGAACGGACGCCCGGGTTGCCAGCTCGCCCTGAGGCCAGCACACCGGCGCTCAGGCGGCCTCGTCGAGAATAAGGATTTCGCCACTATCGCCATTGACTTTGATCATCGCGCCGTCGGTGATGAGTTGAATGGCATTGCGTAACTGCACGGCGGGCAAACCATATTCGCGCGACAGACAGGCGCCGTGGGCGAGCATGCCGCCGGTCTCCAGCACCAGGCCCTTGATCAAGGGGAAGACCGGCATCCAGCCAGGATCGGTGCTGTTGCAGATCAAGATGTCATCTTTCTCTACGCGCCCGATCTCGGTCATGTTGCGCACGATGCGCGCGCGCCCGGTCACTTCACCGCGACTGGTGCCGAAGCCGCGCAGAGCGCCGTCGGTGCCCGGCGTCTCTTCAACGCGGTTGTCGAGCTGCAATACTTTGCCGGCCTGTAGATAGGTCGGGGTGTGTTCGACGCGCGCATTGCGCGCCTCGAAGGCGCGTCGGCGGGCACCAATCTTGGCGCGCACCAGGGGCAAGGAGGCGTGGCCGTCGAACACTTCGTAGAGTTCGTGCTTGGCTAAGAAAAAGAAATCGTCGGCGCCGCTCAGCACCTTGCGCGCGACCAGCCGGCGCCCGATTTCGCTGAACACGCGCTTTTTCTGTAAGGTCATGCGATCGAGGAAATGACGTTCGTCATCGCGGAACTTCAGGAAGCGCAGCGTGTAGCTCAGCACGGTCTTGAAGACTTCTGACTTGATGCCGCCCAAGGTCTGCTTCATGAAGGATTCCACCACCGCATCGGTGGCGGCCTTGCGCCGCGCGAGCAGGCGGGTCTCGATCTGCTCGGGCCGATTAGCCTCACCGGCGCCCTGCAGGGCGCGGAACGCGCGGTAGTCGATCGAGGGATCTTCGCTGCGACGCATATAGTAGATGTCGCGATCCTGATGGCCGCGGTGGCCATGGGCCTTGATGAATTTGGCGTACTCGACAAGGAAGGCACGTCCTTCGTCGAAACCCGCCAGGGCCTGGAAGAATTCGCCATCGGCGTGTTCGTTCAAACAGGCGGTCAGGCGTGGTGACTTGTTGATGATGTCAGCAACTTTCCACAAGTCGTAGCCTTCGCGGACCAGGGCGGTATCCGGAATGCCTGCGATCAAATCCTGATAGACCGTCGACACGTCACCGTCGTACCACTTGACCAGCAGCACGTTGAGCAGGCCCAGCGCGCCCGGCGCTATCCACGAGAAGCCTGGCCACAGGGTCTCGAAGAAATCGGCGACCATCTTCGAGCTCTTGTCACACTGCTTCTTGAGCGCGGCATCGGACAGTCGACGCAGGGTGTCGTCACTCGGGCCGTTGGCCGCCTCTATCTTGCCGTCGATCCAGGCATAGGTATTGCGGAACCAGCCGAACAGGCCGTG
>JANLSI010000748.1:0-5226 GCA_031362345.1 Pseudomonadota bacterium | reverse complement strand
GCCATCGAGCGACCGGACGCCTACAAGGACGCCGGTCTGCACAACCCCGATTTCAGCTTTGAGCACGAGGGCGCACCGAGCGCGCCGCTTGATGCTCAGGGCCGCACACTGTGCGGTGCCGGCGACAACGTCGTGACCTACGAAACGAACCTAATCGGAATAGCGCGCTATGTGCGCACCAGCGACAAGGTGCTTGAGTATCTGAGCAAAGGCGTGCCAGAGGACACCATCGCCATCGTCGACGATTCCGGCGGTACCCTGACGGCGCCGGTGCTGGAGAAATTCAAGGGCGTGCTGTGTGCCGGCGGTACCACACGCTCCCATCTCGCCATCCTGACCCGCGAATACGGCATTCCCTGTTTGATGAATTCGCGTCTGTCGGGCATCAAGGACGGCCAGCGCGTCGAACTCGAGACCTCAGCGCGGGCCAAGACCGGTGAGGACTACGCGACCGGTGTCGACGCCTCAGCCAAGGTCTGGCGCCGCGCTTGAGGCGCGTCCGCGTCGCGACCATCATCTAACAGGAACGAACCGATGTCCGCCAATAAACTCACCTACGCCCAGCTGCTCGAAACCAACAGCATGATTCAACAGAACGCCGACGAGACTTACTGGCTGTGCGCGACGCGCACCGTGCAGGAGTCCAAAATCTTCCCGGTCTCGGCCTACATCCTGTTCTCCTATCTGAATTGCTTTTATCGCTATCCGACCTTGCTGAAAAAAATTGAAGCACACATGTCGGCCGAGGACATCGGCGACCGCGCGCGCAACAGCGGCATCAAGATCGTGGCCTGGACCATTCCGTGCTTTTATCTACTCGGTCGCGAGATGCTGATCAACTGGGGCGTGATCAAGCCCACCGACGCCGTCGATGACGTGGTCTATGTAATGGATTTCTGGAAACGCTTCCAGCTGTCCTGGCATCGCAACAACGGTAACCTGACCAACCGCATGGCCAATCATCGCGGCCAGATCTTGGCCGAGCAGCGCCTGCAGGTGTACCACGCCGATGCGTTCGAATGCCGTCGAGGCGACGCACTGCACAGCGCTGCGCAAAACTTCATGGCGACCATCGCGCAGTACGGTTTCCTGGTGTCCTGCGAGAGCCGTCTGACCATTCACAACCACGGCCCCTACAAGGTCGGTGAAAAACGCGAGATGCTGGTGCGCGAATTCCGTGAGCTCTCCGAATACGACTATCCGTGGCTGGATGGGGTGGGCAAGGACATCCCCTACAACAACTTGACCGTCACCATGATTCTGGACGGCGTACACATCAACCTGCTGGACGACTGGGGTTCGTTCGAATCCGAGCCCGAGATGAAGGCCGAGCATATGGTGGCCGTCGGACTTTATTCCTCAGACAACCTGACCCAGGTGCCGCAGCCCATCGGCATGGGCAGCCGCGAAGCGCTGACCACGACCTTCGCGGATCTCACCGCACGCATCAAGATTGCCACCACCAAGCTGTGGGAAGAAATGGCCGGCTGGACCCGCGATCAACAGATCGATGCCGGCGCCCTGGTGTATTTCGCGGTCGGCAAGGAATTCGCCCATATCGCCGGCTGCTATGAGGTTGACGATTGGATGATGATCGACGAGCGCGCCGAGCGTTTCCGGCCGCTGTTGAATGATGACTACGGCAATTTATTCCTGGGCGAACTGGTCGGTTATATCTCGACCCCCAGCCAGCGGATGCACGAATACACCATGATGCAGCACACCGATTTGCCGCGGCGGGCCTTGTCTTATTTTCCCTATTCGATGCTCACCGACGACGATTACGCGCGGAGCGTCGGGCCCCTACGGCCCGGTGCGACTAACCTATCGACCAAGATCGACCGGTATCGCACCTCTGAAGGGGTGTTGAGCCTAGCCGAGTACAACCGTCGCAGCCGCGAGTTTGTGCCCGATGCATGTAGTGAACGTTTGCGTTTCCTGTGCGCCGACTGGGTTAAATACAACTACGACACGCCGCTGGCCGACGAGCTGTTCAAGCTTGAGCAGCGCTTCTCGCGCTTGTTGAAGGGCCAGGGCGCAGGCCTGTCACGGGCCGAGGTCGAAGCGCTGCGTGGCAAAGCTTAAGGAGCACTCAAAGTGACAACTGATCTTCATCGAGTCATGCACGGCGTCGCCATTCGTAAACATGGCGATGCCGCAGCGATTGCCGGTCTCGCCGGCCTGGCGATCGGACAAGTGCAGAACGTGCTGGCAAATGCCGTGGCCGCTGGCCGCGTCGCCGAAGTCGAAGGCAAATACATGTTGACCGCCTGCGGGCAGATGATACTGGCCGGCGAGTATTCGCGCTTCAACGATACGCTGCGCTCCAACCAAGATTTCGTCGCCGCCTATCAGCGCTTCGAGGTCATCAATAAAGACTTGAAGCAGATCATCACCGACTGGCAGACCATGGACGTCGGCGGTAAACGTGTCGCCAACGACCATTCCAACCAAGACTATGACGAGCGCGTGATTGGCCGGCTCGGCGATCTGCATGAGCGCTTCGAGCCGATTTTGAACAAGCTCTGTAGCGACGAGCCGCGCCTTAAGATCTACCGCAACAAGCTTGGCGTGGCGCTGGAGAAAATCGAGGATGGCGACACGGCGTGGGTCAGCGATGCCAAGCAGGACAGCTATCACACGGTCTGGTTTGAACTGCACGAGGACTTGCTACGCATCCTCGGCCACCTGCGCCAGGAATAATCACGCCGCCGCGCGCATCGCCATCGACGAGGTTGAATCATGGGACGTCTACACGGAAAAATCGCAATGATCACGGGCGCCGGAGCCGGCATTGGCCGCGCCTGCATGCGCATGTTCGCCAAGGAAGGGGCGACGGTGTTCGGGGTGTCGCGCACCCAGGCCAATCTGGATGAAACCCTGAAAATCGTGCAGGACGCCGCTGGCCAAGGCAGCGTTTACAGTGCCGATCTTTCTGATCCCGAGCGGGTTGAAGCCGCCGTCAATCAATGCATCAAGCACTACGGCCGCATCGACATCCTGCTCAACGCGGCGGGGGTCGGCTACAGCCATAAGCTCATCAGTCCAGGCTCCATGGACCCCATCGACACTACGCCCATCGATAAGTGGCGCGAGATCATGGCGATTAATCTCGACAGCGTGTTCTATGTCAGCCGCCTCGTCATCCGTCAGATGAAGAAGCAAAAGCACGGCGCGATCGTGAACGTTGCGAGTATTTTCGGCATGGGCGGCGCGCCCGATGCCCACACCTACACGGCGACCAAGGGCGCGATCATTAATCTCACCCGCTCGATGGCGGTCGCCTATGTTGACGACGGCATACGTGCCAATGTCGTTGCACCTGGGTTTGTGAAGACTCAGATGGTTGAGATGGTGCTCGATCAGTTGTTCTCGCCCGCGAACCCCAAGCTCATCGCGCCCATGGGCCGGCCGGCGACGGTCGATGAAGTGGGCTACGCCTGTTTGTACCTTGCTTCGGAAGAGGCGTCGTACTGCACCGGCACGGTGTTGTGTGTCGATGGGGGATCGACGGGGCGGGCTTAGGGTTTGGTCGAGGCTCTGGGATGGAATGTCCGAATTAATTCGGACATTCGCCCACTGCCCTCAAAAGCTGAAATATAGCCCCATCTCAACCAAGTGGAAGGTCTCGTCGTCACCGATGCCCTGCACGGCGGCCTTGCCTGGGAACATCACACCATAGGCGGCACTCAGTATTACATTCTTGTTGATGACCCAATCCGTATAGACATTGAACTCGTCGCCGAAATGGTGGGCGGTGACCGGCACGCCGCGATAATTGTCTTCGACCAGTGAGAAGCGACCGCCGATCATGCCGACCGTGACTTGCGGCAGGGGTGTCGCCGCCAGATGCACAAGGTGGTTGCGCTGGTTGTTGTTGAACAGCAGCCAGCCGCCGGTCACTTCGCCCTGGAACCATGTACCCCAGCTGCGTTTGTCGAAGCCGTAGAACAAAGGATCAAAGTCGCGGCGCACAGCGTCGCCTGGATGGGCGTCGCCGGAGAACCAGGCATAGCGGTAACTCAATCGCGGCTGCCATGGCAGCTGGTCGAAATGGTAGATGGCTTCGGCGTACCAGGCGCTGGCACTAATGCGTCCGAATCGTCCGTCGCCGAATTCGCGCGTGGCCTCGCCCCACCATGCCACCTGCGGCAGCACTTCGAAACGCACATCGTTGACCCGCACGCTGAGCACGTTCATGCCTTCGCGTACGCCGAACAGGCGCGGCGTATCGGTGTCGAGGATGTGCAGATAGAGCAGGCCGACGTGACCGCCGCGTTCGAACTGGTATTCGAAATTACCACCGGCCAGCGCCGCTTCGTCGCTGTCGGGGTCGGCTTCAAGGAAGAATAGATCGGAGTGTAGGGCACGATAGTCGAGCCGTGCGACGAGGCTGCGTTGGAAGGCCTGACGCGGCACCAGCCACACGCCACCGTCGTCACGCAGATCGAAATTGCCGTCGTCGATCAAAAAGCCATCGCCGATATCGAGCGTCTGGCGGCCGAACGAGAGGTCAACCACCAGCCGTTGCGCGTCGTCGCTAGCTGCGCCTGAGCGCCAGCCCAATTGCGCGGTTTCGATGTCGACGCTGCCATCGCCGCCACGGGTGAAGGCCGCCGCGTCACCGTCGAAGAAAGTGGCGGCGCCGACCACCGAGACCTCGCCATACATCCCGCCGCTCGTGGCAAAACCCAGGTAGGGTTTGAGATGGGTTTCCGCCCAGCTCGGATCGCCGTGGCGCTCACGCGTCAGGAAATCCACCTGCCCGAGTCCGAGATTGGCGTTCACCATGCTGACTGCGGCAAAGCCTGCCTGCAGGCCGGCCTTGAGGGTCACGCCGGCCAGCGGCTCGCCTTGTAATTCCGCGCGGCAGATAGTGGCTACCAACATCGAGACCGTCAGCAAGACTGACGCCGAGCACGGGTGGCGCTGCGTATTTCTGTTTGGCGGACAAGTGAAGTCGATGGGACGCATGGCGGGCCGCTTGGCGAAGGTGGGCCGGATTATTCCGCACCGCGATGGCCTGCGTCACCTGCCCGATCGAGTGACTCGCTGGCTTTGCTGGTGCGAGGGTCCGTGGTCAATTCAATGCGCCGCCTACCACACGATAGCCTTGTGCACGCCAGCGCAACATGCCGCCGGCGAGATTGGCGGCATCGGTGCGTCCGGCTCGACGCAGGATCACGATAGCCTGCGCCGAGCGCGCGCCAGCTCGACAGACCGTCA
>JANLSI010000144.1:0-7943 GCA_031362345.1 Pseudomonadota bacterium | reverse complement strand
GTGTTGTTAGTGATGGGGCTGCTCCTTTACCTCTATGAGCGCTGGGCGGTGGTGGCGGCCATTCTGACCACGGTGTTACTGTCGGTGGCGGCGGTATTTATTGGCCTGTGGGTGACGGGCACTGAGCTGAACATCTCGGCGCTGATGGGCATGACGATGATCGTCGGAATCGTCACTGAAGTCGCGGTGTTCTATTTTGCCGAATTGGATACCCGAAAAGCGCTAGACCGTGCCGCGCTGATCAGCGCCGGGCGCTACCGGCTGCGCCCGATTCTGATGACGTCGTTGATTGCGATATTGGCGCTGATGCCCCTCGCCTTGGGCATCGGCACCGGGGCGGCGATGCAAACGCCGCTGGCCATCGCGATTATTTCGGGTCTTGTCGCTGCCATCCCGTTGGTGCTGGTGATTATGCCGTCGATCTATTTTGTGCTCCTACGCAGGATCTTTAAGGTGACTGAGAAGTCCTGAACGGTGATTAAGGTTACAGTGCGATAAATCTGTGATCTCGAATGGAGCGGGTACGGACGTGAAAGTGTTGGTGATAGAAGACTCGCAACGGCTGCGGCGCGCCCTGGAGCACGGCTTGAAACGCCTCGGCTACGCGGTCGATCTCGTGGCCGACGGTATTGCGGGCCTCAATTACGCACGCGGCGCCGTGTACGATGCCATCGTCCTCGATATCATGCTGCCCGGCATGGACGGCCTGTCCATCCTGCGCGAGTTGCGCGCCACCGGCAACACCACCCACATCCTCATACTCTCGGCCAGGGACCGCGTTGAAGATCGCATTCGTGGACTGCAGATCGGGGCTGACGACTACATGGTCAAGCCCTTCTCCTTCGATGAACTCTGCGCGCGCTTGAATACGTTGATGCGCAGGCAATACGGCGCCAAAAACCCGCAGCTTACGCTCGGCCCGCTGACCGTGAATACAGCGACCAAGGAAGTCCGTCGCGATGGCCAGGCCATCGATCTGACGCCGGGCGAGTTCGCCATTATGGAACGCCTGATCATGAATCGGACTCGGGTCCTGACCAAACAGCAGCTGCTGGACGCCATTCATGACAGCGATGCGCACGCCGGTCTCAACGTCATCGAGGTGATGGTCTGCAACCTGCGCAGGAAAACTCGACGGGCGGGCGAAGACCCCCTCATCAAGACCCGTCGCGGCTTTGGATATTTCGTGGAGTAAATGGCTCGATCCCCCTCGATCCGCACCCAACTCACGCGGCGGCTGCTGGCCGGCACGTGTGCGATCCTGTTCCTGGCCAACGCCGTGATCGGCGTGTTCGTGCGCAGTGCGCTGATCGGTCAGTTCGATCGCATGCTGGCGACGAAGGTCCACGCGTTGACCATCCTCACCTCCCGTGAACAACGCTGGATCGAAGTCGATACCGACCCGGTCACGGCGGCCGAGAGCGACGATGACCCGCTCTATTTTCAAGCAGCGTTGGAGAACGGCCCGGAGATCATCCGCTCCGAGTCGCTGGCAGAGGTGACCTTGATCGCGGCCGCGCCGGGGTCGCGGCGCGCGCTGTATCGCAACCTGCGCCTGCCCAACGGGCACCGCGGTCGCATGCTTCAGGTCGTCATGCTGCCACGCGTCGATGAGGAGACCGATCCGGTGCTTGCCGATGCGGAGGGCCACGAGCAGCGCTTTACTATCCCGCACGGAATCGATGAAAAAACTGCAAGAGTGGTACTCGCCGTCGCCCAGGATCGCACCGACCTCGATGCCGGGCTGTGCGCTTTGTACCTGATGCTGGCGGCGGTGGACGTGTTGGTGATGGCGGGCATCGCCTGTGTCATCTATCGCTCGGTCCGCACGGGTTTCGCGCCTGTGGACGCGCTGAATCAGCAGATCGAAGAGATCGATCCCGACGCCCTCAGCGCGCGCGTGCACTTGCTGCAACTGCCGCAGGAGCTAGAGTCCACGGTGCGGGCGCTCAACGAATTCCTCGAGCGCCTGCAGCGTGCGTTCGTGCGCGAACGCCGTTTCACCAGCGACGTCGCGCACGAGCTGCGCACGCCGGTCGCAGAAATGCGTGCGGCCTGTGAGATCGGCGCCCGATGGCCGGCGGACACCGAAGCGGTGCGCGATTTTTTCAACGACCTCGCCGACATCGCGGCAAAAATGGAATTGATAGTCAGTCATTTGCTGGCGCTGGCGCGCTGCGAGAGCGGCTCCGAACCCGTCATCCTTGAGCCCGTGCCGCTGGCGCGGATGCTGCGCGATTGCTGGGCAGACACAGCGCCGCAAGCCGAGCGCGAGGGCATGCGCGCCGAGTTCGATATCGATCACGAGTTGGTGGTGGTCACTGACCGCCACAAGCTGGCAATGATCTTGCGCAATCTGACCGACAATGCCGTGAATTACAGCGTGCCCGGCAGCGTTCTGCACATGCGCGCCGCGACGTCGGTATTGGGCATCGAGCTGGTGGTGGCCAACCCTACCACGCAAGTGACGCGGGCCGACCTTGAGCATATGACGGCGCGGTTCTGGCGCAAGGACGCGGCGCGCAGCGAGAGCCGGCACGCCGGGCTGGGGTTGTCGATAGTCAAGGCCCTGAGCGATCTCATCGGAATCGGATTCCGCCTCGGCCTGACCGACGGCGGTGTCTTGGAGGCCCGCCTGCTGTTCCCTACCACACCCGCGCGCTGACGGCGCTTGCCAGTCCGCGCCAACCGATCTCTCGACCTTAAGCGCTTATTAAGGGACGCGGCCCACAGTGGTAGCCCCCCACAAGTCACGCAAGGTCAAAGATGGATACCCACCTTCGAAGGGGTTTGCGCAACGCAGTCGCGACCCTCGCGCGGCGCTGGATCCTGGCGCTGTGCGCGGCGGGCAATCTTGCCGCCATGAGCGCCGTCGCTGCGGATGCCATCAGTGTTGACGCAGCCGGTCTACCGGTCGTGGTCAGGCAGGTGCTCGCGGCAAAATACCCGGGGTGGACGCTTGAACGCGCGAACCAGCTCGAAGTGGACGGGCAAACCCGCTACGAACTTCACCTTACCGACCAGACCATCGAGATAGTTTCGGTCCTGGACGCGGGGGGCCACATCATCGAAGCCGTGCGCGGCGTCGGTGTGGCCGCCGCAGCGCCGGCGAAACTGGCGGATGCGCCCGATCAAAGTCACGACCGAGGCGCGCAATCGCCAAAAAAAGGCAAGCAGGGCAAAGAGAAAAAGTTCGGCAAGCCGAAAGTCTACGGCTTTGCGCAGGTCTTCTATCGCGAGGCCCTGGCGACCGGCAGCGACGGGGTGGTGGATAACAGCAACTTCCGGGTGCAGCGGGTGCGGCTGGGCGTGAAGGGCGATATTTCCTCGTGGCTGTCATACCAGATCGAAATCGATCCCCGCGCGCCGGAAGTCACCGGCATCTTGCGCGATGCCTATCTGCGGCTGCGGCTGGCTTTTATTCCCGATCAACAGATCCGGATAGGCCAGCAGAAGACCCAGTTCGGCTACGAAAACCGCGCGTCTTCGACGGAACTCTTCGCAGTCAATCGTGCCGAGATTTCCGACAATCTCGCGCGCGGCATCAACCTGCGCGACCTCGGCGTGGGTCTCATCGGTCACCTCGGGCTGAACGATGCGTGGCGGCTTGAAGACGCCATCACGGTCGTCAACGGCGCGGGACTCAATGTCCAGAACGACGATACCGGCACGAAAAATGTGTGGGGCCGTCTTGGCCTGCGACATAAGGACGGCAGTTCCTGGGAGCGCTTCGGCATCTCCGGCGGCACCGGCGACTTTATTGACGTCGGCGACCCGCTTGATCCGGCGGATGATGTCCTCATCAAGTTCGACCGCGTCGGCTTCGATGTCGAGTTCGAGTGGAAATGGCTGTTCTTCAGCGCGGAATACATCTATGGGCTCAACGACACGAGCGGCGTCGGTACACCGGCCGACCCGAGCGAACCGCCGTTGCGTGAGCGCGCAAAACTGGACGGCTACTACTTCAACCTCGTCGGCAAGACACCCTGGCATATCGGCCCCATTGTTCGCTATGACGTCTTCGGCGATGTCTTCGCACGCTGGACCTTCGGCGCGTATTACGGCGACGCCAAAGACCAGTTTCGTGTGATGGTGAACTACGAATATCGGCAAAAATTCGAGGACGCTAACGGCCACGTCGGCCGTGGTGACGACAAACTCTACCTGTGGACCCAGGTGAGATTCTGACCATGACGGATTTCGATACCGCCATCGCTGCCTTCGCGCCGACGCCGATCGCGGACGCTTCCCGTTCTGCCCTGCAGGAGCGCCTCACCACGAAATTCCTGCTGCCCGCCACCATCGCAACGGGCATTTTGGCCGAACTGACGCAGCGCTACACGCTGCTCTTGGCCGGCGACAAACGCACCGCCACCTATCGCACCCTGCATTTCGATACCGAAGACCTGACGTTCTTCCACGCCCACCGGCGGGGCTACAGACGGCGGGAGAAAGCCCGCATCCGCCACTACGATGACCGCCGCTTGACCTATTTCGAAATCAAGCTGCGCATCAATGCACAGAAGACCATCAAGCAGCGCTGTGTGCGCGAGTACGGGGATGACGTGCTGCATGCCGAGGATCTCGCCCTGCTCGCGCAGTACACCGGCATTGACGGCCGTCTCGTGCCACAGGTGTGGACGCTATTTCAGCGGCTGACCCTGGTGAACGTGCGCGACGACGAGCGGGTTACGCTTGATTTCGATCTGCGCGTCCGCGACGGCGACCGCGAGGTCGAGCGCACCCATGCCGCCATCATCGAGGTCAAACAACCGCGCTTGTGCCGCCACTCGCCCGTCATGCGCGTGCTGCATCGCCATGGCATCAGAGCCGCCGAGTTCAGCAAATACTGCGCGGCGATCGTGGCCTTGCGCGCCGGGGTCCGGCACAACCGGCTACTGCCACGCCTACGTGCCTTTGAAAGGATCAACCATGAATAGTCTATTCGGACTGGACCCGGGATTTAACCTCGCCGAGCTGACCAAGCTCATCCTGCGCTTCGCCATCAACTTCGTATTTGCGAGCGTCGTGATCCGGCTGGTCTACTATCGGCTGTATCGGGATCGCTCGTTTCTGTTTACCTATTATCTGCTGAACGTCATCACGTTCACGCTGTGCTTCCTGCTGCGCAAGGTACCGGCCGAGTTCGGCTTTGCACTCGCCATGTTCGCTGTGTTTGGCATCCTGCGTTTCCGCACCGAGCAGATCCGGACCCGCGACCTGACCTACCTCTTCATTGTCATCGGCCTCGGCGTCATCAACGCAGTGGCCAACAAGACCGTCGGCCTCGCCGAGTTGCTGACCGTCAACGTCATCATTGCCGGAATGACGGTGTTCATCGAATACGGGCGCTTCGGCGCGCAGGATTCCTGGATACCCCTGATCTACGACAATCTCGAATTGCTGAACCCCGATCGCCAGGACGAACTGTTGCGCGACATCAGCGCCCGCACGGGGCTGGCTGCGGATCGTGTCGAGGTCGAGAGCATCGACCTGCTGCGCGATGCAGCAAGCTTGCGGGTCTATCAACGGACGACCTAGCCTGTCGGACTTAGGGAATCGTCGCGCGGTGGTGGGACAGCTAGGACAGATGTGCGCGCGAGATACACCGTCTGTGTGAACGGTCGGTTCTGTAGTGGGTTGTCAAAGCTTACGGGCGCAGCCCAGGCTTGCGCGAAGACGCTCGCCAGTCGCGCCGTGAACGCTGCATCGGGCGCGTCGTTGGACCATAAGCCGAACACCCCGCCCGGTTTCAGATGGGTCGCCAATTGACGCAGTCCTGCGGGCCTGTAGAAGCCGCTGCTGCGTGCATCGAGCAGTGCCACCGGTGAGTGATCGATGTCGACCAGGATGGCATCGAAACGGCGGCCCGGCGCCTGGTGATCGAAACCCTCACCGGCGGCGAGCGCGAAAAAATCACCGTGCACGAAACGACAGCGCAGATCGGCTGTTAGACCCGCCCCCAGCGGCAGCAGGCCTTCACGATGCCAGTCGATGACTGCGTCGAGCAGCTCGACGACCAACAGTGAAGAGACATCCGCATGTTCCAGCACCGCGTTCGCCGTATAGCCCAAGCCTAAACCACCGACGACGATGTCGCGACCGACGCCGGTCAGCGCCGCAATGCCGAGCCGGGCGAGGGCGATTTCCGAGGCGGTGAAGAGACTCGACATGAGAAAGTTGTCGTCGAGCTTGATCTCGAGGACGTCCAAATCCAGTCGCAACTCGCGCCGGCGGCGCAGGCTCACCACGCCTATCGGTGTGGTGCGATAAGCGAGTTCCTCGAAATAAATGCTCATCGGGCCGGGCAAGCTCGGCGGCTGCTAGCTACGATAACTCGCGTCCTTGCGATCGAGCATGCGCAGCAGCGCTGGCCAGGCCAGTACATCGAGCTTGCCGGCGGCCATCAGCGATTGGCCCTGTCGACGGGTGGTCTCCAGGGACGCCGCCGATGGCTGGTGGAGGGCACGGCTCACCATGGCACGCACCTGCATGCTGCAGGCGCGTTCGAGGGTGTAGAGCCACAGGAAGCAGTCCGACACCGTGCTGCCCACGGCGAGCGTGCCGTGATTGCGCAGGATCATAAGTTTCTTCTCGCCGATGTCCTTGACCAGCCGCTCGCGCTCGCTGAGATCGAGCGCCACGCCTTCGTACTCGTGATAGGCAATCTGATCCTGCATGACCATCGCGGTCTGGGTGATGGGCAGCAAGCCTTCGGACATCGCCGACACGGCGACGCCGTCATCGGTATGCAGATGCATGACTGCGCGCGCGTCTTCACGCGAACTGTGGATGGCGCTGTGGATGCAGAAGCCCGCCGGGTTCACTGCGTATTCGCTCGGCATGACGATGTTGCCGTCGAGATCGATCTTGACCAGGTTCGAAGCGCTCACTTCGTCGAACATCAGGCCATAGGGATTGATCAGGAAGTGGTGCTCAGGCCCAGGTACGCGCGCCGATAGATGGGTGAAGATCATGTCGGTCCAGCCGTAATGATCGACCAGCCGATAGGCGGCCGCGAGATCGACGCGCACCTGCCACTCCTCGCTGCTGACCCGTGCGCGGACGTCATTATTTATCGCGTGTAATGTCTGGACCATGTTGCTACCTCTTTCGATTGATACTGCCGCCTATCACGAATTGACTGCTTGCGCCCTACGGTGCAAGCCCGCCCAGCGCCGTGCCGGGCTGCCGAGTTTAGCAACAGCATGATGCGCATAAACGCGATTGTCGAACTCACATCGAGGCTCAGGGTGCGCCGCAGGAGGGTAGTAAGCACTGCCAAGCCCAACGCAAACGGTGCGCGCTTGCCGTGTCGGGGTGAACAGCCGCTACACTGCGGCGAACTTCCGGGCCGGCCCAGCCGCCGGCGGCAATCTCTCGATCCTCTAACCCCAAGGAACCCCCATCATGCAAGACAACCAAGCCAAGCTTTCCCGCGCCCGTCGAGTCCTGCTCGGCGCGGCGCTCGCGCTCGTCACTAGCATGGCGCTGGCGGCGAGCGAACCGTTTAGCGAGGCGCGCTTCCAGGCCCTGCAGGGCGAGGGCGCGTTGATTTTGGTCGACGTCCACGCCGACTGGTGCCCGACCTGCGCCGCCCAGCAGAAGGTGCTCGACGCTTACCAGGCCGCTCATCCTGATCGCGCACTGCACCGTCTGGTGGTCGATTTCGACCAGCAGAAGGAGTGGGTAAAGCATTTCAAGGCACCCCGCCAGTCGACCTTGCTGCTGTACCGGGGCACGGAGCAGCAATGGTTCAGCGTCGCGGAGACGCGTAAGGACGAGATCTTCAAGGCCATCGATACGGCGGCGGCCGCTGCGCCGTGACGCTAGAGCTGAGCGCTATTCCGCTGGCCCTGCTGGCGGGCGTATTGAGCGTACTGTCGCCCTGCGTATGGCCGCTGGTACCGGTAGTGATGGGCAGCGCGGCGAATGGCGGCCGG
>JANLSI010000110.1:0-4093 GCA_031362345.1 Pseudomonadota bacterium | reverse complement strand
GTGCAAGGTATGGGCGTCCCATAGGCGCGACAAGTCATAGATCGGTCCGAGCACGCGGCGCAGCAATGCGAGGGTGCGTGAATAGGCCATCATGGCGGCCGGCTTGTCGTAATTGGGATGGGCGCGATCGGCGAAGCCGTGGGCACACCCGGGATAGATCTGAATTTCGATGTGCGCCTGGTCTGCGCTGGCCGGCACCTGTGTGTCGGCGTCGCCGAGTTGCAGCAGCGTAGGGCAGGCCAGCCGCGCGAGTTCATTGCCGTGGCGCTCGAGACCCACACCGTAATAGCTCACCACGCAATCGAACTCATGGCGCGCCGCAGCCAGTACTGCGAGCAGTCCACCCATGCTCCAACCGATGATGCCGAGCTTGCCGCAGTAGCTAGCCAGCGCGCGCAAGGCGGTGGCGGTGGCGGCAATGTCCTGCACGCCGTGTTCGACGTCGAAGCGTTCACGCAGGGCCTGCCCATGGGCCAAATCGGCTACGCCATAGCCGCGATCGACACCAGCGTCGAGACGCCAGAACAAGTCCGGCACCAGACACACATAGCCTTCTTCGGCCAGCCGCTCGGCCATGTCGCACATGAAATCGTTCGGCCCGAGCATTCCATGCACGAGCACCAGACCCGGACCACTACCCTGCACAGGCTGGGCGAGATAGGCGCGTAAGCGCCGACCGTCGCCACTGGTGATGTCGATAGTCGAACCTTGTGCCATGTTCCGCTCCCGCCCGCGTTTTATTTGTCTCGCCGTATTCTTAGCGCGACGTGAAGTTATAGGAGGCTGATCCGCGGCGTTAGATTCAGTCTTGCGGCCAGCGCCAGTCGTAGCCGTGGTCCTCGACCAGGCAGCGGGCCAGAACCGCATCGAAGAAATCGCGGTCCTCGGCGTCGTACCAGTCCGCTGGCGGGCGCTGGTCGTCACGGATGATGTTGCGGACCGGGCTGGCCGGGTCGAGTTTGGTGGCCATGCGCTGCTTGCTGCCAGCGGCTACTGCGGCGGCGATGTGCTGGTCGGCGATGGCGATGTCGAAGTGCTGGAAGATACGCGCCAGCAGTACGTTCGGCGTGGCCTGCAGGTCCTCATAGCGTACTTCGAGGGTCGCGGCCGGAAAGCGCTGAGCGACGCGCGCCCAGCGATTGAGGAAGTGCATGCCAGCCCAGATATCGAAGATATAGCGGCGACCTTGCGGGTCGCCGCGCAGGTAGTGCTTGAAGCTCACCCCATAGCGCTCTTTCCATTTCTCGTAGTTCGACACCAGCGAGGCGCGCAGATCGCGCACCAGCACCACGTAAGGCGGCAGCGAGAGGCCTATCCGCAGCAGGCGTGAATCGAATAGCGCATGGGGCACCGAATGGCTGCTGGCCAGACGCGGGGCATCGGCATAACGACGTGGGTGGCGGGGATGACCGATGAAATCGTTGCTGGAATCGTTGTGCACGAAGCGCGGCGGTGGCAGCCGGAGTTGCAGCGCGAGGGCGGTGCTCATCATGTACTTCAGCCAGTGGGTGCCAGAATGCTGCATGGTGATCAGAAAACCATCGAAATGACGGTGCTTGAGCAGGGCGAAATTAGACATATCGCGGCGCAGGCAGTGCCAATGGAAGGCGCTCACGGGCAGGACTTTAGGCTGGGAGTGGCTCATGACGGCGCCAGGATACCCGCGTGGCGGGCACTTGTCCGCCAGGGTCCTTAAGCAGCACTTGCTGTCATGGGCAAGGCTCCGATGTTTTTGGTGCCGCCACCGATTGCCGGCCGGGTCGATTTCGCGCTAGCGTGGCCCGCTCTAGGCGCGGCCTGCGGGTCGCACGCCCACCCCATGGAGTAAGCATCTCATGTCGTCACTCATCACGTCGCCGGCAAGGAAACGACGGCCCGTGTGTTGTGGAAGCGCGCGCACTGATCGCGGGTGGTGGCGGGCGTCGGCAAAGCTTGTGGCGATGCGCCGCCAGGCATGACGCGCCGGCCTTGCGTCGGGCCGCGCCTGCGCCGCGTCGAATTGCCCACCGACACCATTGACCTGGCGCGCTATCTGCTCGGCAAAGTGGTGGTGCACGAACATCCCGCCGGGCGCCTGGCGGGACGCATCGTCGAGACCGAGGCCTATCCGCTCGGCGACCCGGCTTGCCACGCATACCACGGTCGCACCCCGCGCAACGCGTCCTTGTTTCGCGCACGCGGCCATTGCTACGTCTATTTCATCTACGGCAACTGGACCATGCTGAACGTCTCCAGCGAACGCAAGGACCAGGGCGCAGGCGTGCTGTTGCGTGCCATTGAGCCCTTGCAGGGTGTGGCGATCATGCAGGCCTTACGCGGCGTAGCACGCTTGACCGATGTCGCGCGTGGTCCGGGTCGCTTGGCACAGGCGCTCGCCATCGAAGGTGCTCTCGATGGTCTGGACCTGTGTCAAGCGGGACGCCTGTGGCTGGGCCGCGGTGTCGGTGAGGTACTCGATGTCGGCACGAGCGTGCGTATCGGCATCAGCCGGGCGGTCGAGAAAATCTGGCGCTTCTACGAACGCGGTAATCCCCACGTCAGTGGGCCGGCGCGTCTGCGCCGCTGAGCGCCGGCGTGCATCTCAGGCTTACTGTCGACCCGGATTCAGGTACTCGCTCACCAGATCGACCGTCGCACGCTTGCCAAGGTGGATATAGTTTTCTACCAGCCATTGTTCGGCGGTGGCGCGACCGCGATCGCGCAAGTCGGTTAGGAAGCGCCAGTCGCAATTGGCCTTGCTGGCCGCACCGAGGGTATTGAGCGCGTCGTCGGCGCGTATCGAATGGATGAGCATATGGCGGAGTTTCGCGCGGTATTCATCCTTGATCCAGCCATCCTCCAGCAGCTTGGTGACGAAGGCGATCGCGCGGAATTCCTTCAGCAGGGCTGAGTTGAAGGTGATTTCGTTGACCCGGTCGGCGATCTCGGCAGCACTCTTCGGAATGTCGGCGCAAAAGATTGGATTGATGTGCACCACCACCACATCGCGGCTGTCGGTGTTATAGAACAGCGGAAACAGCGAGGGATTACCCATATAGCCACCATCCCAATAGGACGCGCCTTCGATCTCGATGGCCTGGAACAGGAACGGCAGGCAGGCTGAGGCCAGCACGGCGTCGATGCTGATTTCCTCGGTGCTAAACACGCGAACATTGCCCGTACGGATATTGGTCGCGCTCAGGAACAGCTTGCTGCATTCGCAGCGCTTGAGTTCCTCGAAGTCCACACAAGCGGCCAGCACGTCGCGCAGCGGATTGAGATTCAGTGGGTTCAACTGATAGGGGGAGAAGGTGCGCGTCAGGCTCTCGACGGCGACGTAGGACCAACTCTGCTCCGGCAGCACACCGAACATTTTTTCAACGGGGGTGAGGGCCAGTGGGCTATAGGGCGCAGCGCGGGCACTGACGCGCTGCCAGAAATCATGCAGCGCCTGCCGTGCGCCGTCGGGTCCACCGCGCATCTTGCCGTAGGCGTACACCACTGCGTTCATGGCGCCGGCGCTGGTCGCCGAGATGCCCTCAAAGGACACGCGGCCATCTTCGAGTAGGCGATCCAATACGCCCCAGGTGAAGGCGCCATGGGAACCTCCGCCCTGCAAGGCGAGATTGATGCTGCGGACTTCGTCATTACTCATGGGGTCGACTCCAGGTGCGCGGGAGATATTGGAGGATGGGAGGGGTGGGCCACGCGATGATACCGGCTAGTCGCACGACCGGGGTGTTTGCGCTGCAACGGACCGCACGCTCGTGCCGCGCTGAAGGCTAGAATGCTGCCCTGATTTTCATTCCTCCCAGGA
Organism: Pseudomonadota bacterium; assembly: GCA_031362345.1. Taxonomy (GTDB): domain Bacteria; phylum Pseudomonadota; class Gammaproteobacteria; genus JADJYF01. The sequence goes on along the minus strand of JANLSI010000110.1, from coordinate 297 downwards.
GTTCAACATGAGTACTTCAATGCACGCCCAGTCGGTGCTGGTCTTCGCTCACGGTCTGCGTGCGCTGTCGGCACTGCTCGACAAGGCACGAGGGCATGCAGCTGTTGCTGGCTACGACGTCAACGTGCTGTGTGCCGCACGTCTATTTCCGGATATGTTGCCCTTGTCTCGGCAGGTACAGATCGCGACCGACACCAGCAAAGGGGGCGCCGCGCGTCTGGCTGGCGTCGAGGTGCCGAAGTGGGACGACACCGAGACTACCCTCGATGAACTACAGGCGCGCATCAACAAGGCACT
>JANLSI010000097.1:0-7426 GCA_031362345.1 Pseudomonadota bacterium | reverse complement strand
GACGGCGAGCAATTCAAGGCACCTATCCCGATCTTTCGCCTCGCCGTCCCACGGATCCTGAATTAAGGCCATAACGCGTGGCGACTTACGCCATCGGCGATCTGCAGGGTTGTCATCGCGAATTCGAAGCGCTGCTCGCAGTCATTGGCTTTCAACCGGAAGTTGATCGACTGTGGCTGGTCGGTGACCTGGTCAATCGCGGTCCGCAATCGGCGGCCGTGCTGCGCACGGTGATGGCGCTGGGTGAACGCGTCGTGACCGTGCTCGGCAATCACGATCTGCATCTGCTGGCCTGCGCCCACGTGGCGAGCGTCAAGCCGCGCCGGCGCGATACCCTGGATGAGATCCTCGCCGCTCCCGATCGCGACGAAATGCTGGCCTGGTTGCGCCGCCAGCCGCTGCTGCATCACGACACCACGCTTGGCTACACCATGGTCCACGCCGGCCTGCCACCGCAATGGGATGTGGACTATGCCCAAGCCCGCGCGCGTGAAGTAGAAACGGTATTGCGCAGCGAGGACTACCAGGACTTTCTTGCCCATATGTATGGCGACGCGCCCGTGCGTTGGGACGCCGCACTACAGGGCCACGCGCGTTTGCGCTTCATCACCAATTGTCTGACTCGCATCCGCTATTGCACGGCCGATGGCGCCATCGATCTGAAGGACAAAGGCGAACCCAGCGTTGACGCTTTGCTGCTGCCATGGTTCGCCGTACCGGCTCGCGCCAGCCGCCAGGCACGCATCGTCTTCGGTCACTGGTCGACCTTGCGGTTACCTAAAGAAAATTGGCAAGAGGCGGGCGTTTTCCCCCTCGATACCGGCGCGGTGTGGGGCGGTGAACTGACGGCCATGCGTCTCGAAGACGGCGCGCTGTTTCAGGTCAAGTCGCGCACGACGGTGCCTTTCGACTGATACGCTCAAACACACGAAAGCAATAGCTGTAGGCATGACTCGCGTCCGGCGCATGGGCCTCGCGCTCAAGTTCGCGCCAGGCCTCGCGATCAAAGGCCGGGAAATGCACATCGCCGTCGAGTTCGGCGTCCACGTCGGTCACGTAGAGACATGCGGCATGGGGCAGCGCTTGCGCATAGAGCGCCGCACCGCCGACGATCATCACTTCTGCTTCATCGCTCAGTGCCACAAGCGCGGCGTCCAGCGAGGCAAAAACATCGCAGCCCGGTGCCAGATAGCCCTGCTCGCGGGACAACACAATATTGCGCCGGCCCGGCAGTGCGCGGCCGATGGATTCGTGGGTGCGACGGCCCATGACAATAGGCTTGCCCATGGTGATGGCGCGGAAGCGTTTCAGATCGGCGGGCAAATGCCAAGGTAAGCCGCCGTCGCGGCCGATCACGCCATTGCCCGCCATCGCCACTATTAGCGAGAGCTTCACCAACCCGCGCTCACTGAGTCACCCGCCACCATCACACCGCGACGGGCGCGGCGATGTGGGGATGGCACTGGTAATCCTCAAGTTGGCAGTCTTCACGCTTGAAATCGAAGATCGAGCGCACCGCCGGGTTCAAGACCATGCGCGGCGCGTCGTAGGGCGTGCGTGTCAATTGCAGATCGGCTTGCTCGAGATGATTGAGATAGAGATGGGCATCGCCCAGCGTATGCACGAAATCGCCGGGCTGCAGATCGCAGACCTGCGCGACCATCAAGGTCAGCAAGGCGTAGGACGCGATATTGAAAGGCACACCCAGAAAAATATCGGCGCTGCGCTGAACCATCTGGCACGACAGGCGACCGTCAGCGACATAAAACTGGAACATCATGTGACAGGGCGCGAGTGCCATGCGCGGAATATCGGCAACATTCCACGCGCTCACCACCAACCGCCGTGAATCGGGCGTGCGACGAATCGCGGCTATGACTTCACTGATCTGGTCGATGCTGCCGCCGTCGGGACGCGGCCAGGAACGCCATTGCACACCATAGACCGGTCCGAGTTCGCCATTGGGCGCCGCCCATTCGTCCCAGATCGACACGCCGTGTTGGCGCAGATAGGCAACGTTGGACTCGCCACGTAGGAACCAGATCAGCTCGTGAATGATGGAGTTGAGATGGAGCTTCTTGGTGGTCAACAGCGGAAAGCTGTTCTGCAAGTCGAAACGCATCTGATAGCCGAACACGCTCAAGGTGCCGGTACCGGTGCGGTCGGTTTTGCGCACGCCGTGATGACGAACGTGGCGCAGCAGGTCGAGATAGGTCTGCATGCTTACTCGCGGCGCTTGGCCATGGTCAACAATAGCAGCACGCCGATGACGAACATCGGCAGCGACAACAGCTGGCCCATGGTCAGCCAGCCAAAGGCCAGGTAGCCGATATGCGCGTCGGGTTCGCGCACAAATTCGACCGCAAAGCGGAAGATAGCGTAGAAGATCAGAAACGTGGCCAGCAGGGTGCCATGGGGCCGCGGCTTGCGCGCCAGCACATTCAAAATCAGGAACAATACCGCGCCCTCGAGCAGCGCTTCGTAGATCTGGGTGGGATGCCGGGCAAGTCCGCCAGCAGCGGGATGGGTGAACAGCACACCCCAGGGCAGGAGCGTCGGCGCACCCCACAATTCCTGGTTGACGAAGTTCGCGAGGCGTCCTAGCCCGAGTCCGATCGGCACGGCCGGTATCAGGTAGTCGGCGACTTCAAGAAAGCTGCGCTTGTTGGCGCGTGCGAACCACACCAGTGCCAGGCTGACACCTAACATGCCACCGTGAAAAGACATACCACCGCGCCACACCGCGAGTATCGACAGGGGTTGGGAGAGATAGGACTGCAGGTTATAGAAGATGATGTAGCCGATGCGCCCACCCAGTACGGCGCCGAGGGCGGCATAGAACACCAGATCGGCGACCTGATCTCGCGTCCAGCGTCCATTGCTGCGGCCGGCGCGGTCGTGCAGCAGTCCCCAGCCCAGGCCGATGCCGGCGATATAAGACAGTCCGTACCAGTGCACGGCCACCGGACCTAATGTGAACGCGACGGGATCGATGGGCGGAAAGGGAATCATGGCCAGGGACGTCACAGCAACCGGCGCACATTATGCACTGATTGGTGCGCCCATGAGCGCGCCCCGTGGCATACGACGTGTAAGCTTGGCGGCCCCAAAGTCCACGCCCCACGATCGACAAATCATGAACCGCCTGCGCAACACTACCAGCCCCTATCTCCTGCAACACGCCGACAACCCGGTCGACTGGTATCCGTGGGGCGCGCAGGCACTGGCGCGCGCCCGCAGCGAGAACAAACCCATCCTGCTGTCGATCGGTTATTCGGCCTGCCACTGGTGCCACGTCATGGCCCACGAATCCTTCGAGGACCCGACCATCGCGGCGCTCATGAACCGGCTGTTCATCAACATCAAGGTCGACCGCGAGGAACGCCCCGACCTCGACAAGATCTACCAGGCCGCCCATCAGCTACTGACGCGCGCCAATGGCGGCTGGCCATTGACCATGTTCCTCACGCCCGACGATCAGGTGCCCTATTTCGGCGGAACCTATTTCCCCAATGCGCCACGTCACGGACGGCCCGGCTTTGGTGATGTGCTGGAACGCGTCGCCCACGCCTATCACCAACAGGGCAGCCAGATGGCGGAGTTCAAGAACGGCATGCGCGCCGCACTGGCCGCCAACCTGGCGGGCACGCAAGACGAAGCGGCTGGCTTCGAGCCCGCCCTCATGGCACGCGCCGCGCAGCAACTCGCGCAGAGTTTCGACAGCGACCATGGCGGCTTTGGCGGGGCACCGAAATTCCCCCATCCGCAGGCCTTGGAACTGCTGCTCGAGTCCCACGCGACTATGGTGGAATTTACGCTGCGCGCGATGGCGGCCGGCGGGCTGGTCGATCACGTCGGCGGCGGCTTCTACCGCTATTCGACCGATACGAGCTGGACCATCCCCCATTTCGAAAAAATGCTCTACGACAACGCCGCCTTACTGACGCTCTATAGCGAAGTCGGCGCAAGCCGTGGGCTGCCCGACTTGTGCGCCGTGGCCGGCGCCACCGCCGATTGGTTGCAAGGCGAGATGCAGGATGCGGCCGGCGGCTTTCACTCCAGCATCGACGCCGATGCGGCGGGCAAGGAAGGCAGTTATTACGTGTGGAGCCAAGCGCAAGCGGCCAGTCTGCTCGGTGACGGCTACCACGACTTCGCGCAGTTCTACGGCCTCGCTGCAGCGGCGAATTTCGAAGGACGCTGGCATCTACGCCGCCAGGCGCCGACCCGCGACGCGTCGTTGCCCGCCCTTCAAACGCAACAACAAGCCGCGTTGAAAACCCTCTATGCCGCACGTGGGCAGCGCACGGCACCGGCCCACGACGACAAGATACTGACGGCCTGGAACGCGCTCACCATTCGTGCGCTCGCACGCAGTGGTCGTCTGCTCGCGCGGCCCGCTGACGTCGCAGCGGCCAGCCGCGCCCTCGATTTTCTCGTCACGCATCACTGGCGCGATGGCCGTCTGTTCGCCACCAGCCGCCAAGGCGTAGCCAGTCTGGCCGCCTATCTCGACGACTACGCCTTCCTGCTGTGTGCGGTATTGGAATTGCTGGCCTGTCGCTGGCGTCACGCCGACCTTGATTTCGCCATAGCGCTGGCCGAGGTGTTGCTGGCGGAATTCGAAGACCGCGACCGCGGTGGCTTCTATTTCACAGGCCGCAGCCACGAACACTTGCTGGTGCGGGTACGGACCTTCAGCGACGACGCGCTGCCGTCGGGCAATGTGCTGGCGGCCGAAGCGCTGCTGGAGTTGTCCCATCTGATCGGCGAGATGCGCTATCGAGAAGCCGCGCAACGGACCCTCGCCGCCGCCACCCAGGCCGCGCAACGTTGGCCGCAGAGTCACGCCAGCGCATTACTAGCAAATCATCGTGCGGCGTCAGCCGTGGGATACGTCATTCTGCGCGGTGACGACGCGCTAGAACTCACGGCCTGGCGCCAACTCGTCGATGAACACGCTGGACTATCGACGCGCTGCCAGGTGATCCCGACCAGCGCGACCAATCTGCCCGGTCTGCTGGCCGCGCGCGTGGCGCAGCCGTATGCCGCCGTCACGGCCTATCTGTGTCGCGGTGAGAGTTGCAGTGCGCCGGCCACCACGCGCGAGGAATTCGCCCAGGCCTTGACGGGCTAAAGGCGGTTCACCGTCACGCCGCGAGCGGGCGTGGCGGCGAATGGCTTACCAATCGAGCTTGCTACCAAACTCGGCGGCGTAATGCGTCGCGAATTCGTCACGGGTGAAGCGATGGTTCTGGGTGCCGGCGTGGGCAATCTTGATCGCGCCAAGCAGGGAAGCGATACGGCCGGTGGTTGCCCACGGCAGCTTGTTGACCAGACCATGGAGCAAGCCGGCGCGATAGGCATCGCCACAACCGGTCGGATCGGTGACCTTGGCCGGCTTGGCGGTCGGAATGTCGATACACCCTCCACGGGTGTAGATGGTCGAACCCTTCGCGCCTAGCGTCACGATGCAGGCTTCGACCCGTTCCGCGATCGCTTCCAGCGAGAGTCCAGTGCGCTCTTGCATCAGTTCCGATTCGTAGTCGTTGACCGTCACCCAGGTTGCGATGTCGATGAACGCCTTCAGATCATCGCCGCCAAACATCGGCATGCCCTGGCCCGGATCGAAGATGAAGGGAATACCGGCCTCGTGCATCTGCCGCGCGTGTGCGAGCATGCCGTCGCGGCCGTCGGGCGCGATGATGCCGAGCGCCACGGGACCGGCATCAGCGACGCCGTTGTTAGCTGAAAAATTCATCGCGCCAGGGTGGAAGGCTGAGATCTGGTTATCGTCCAGATCGGTGGTGATGAAGGCCTGTGCAGTCAGCGCGCCGTCGACGGTGGTAATGCAGCGCATGTCGATATTGTGGGTCTTCAGCCAGCTCCCATAGGGCGCGAAGTCGACGCCGACCGTGCCCATGATGAGCGGCGCGCCACCGAGCAGCTTAAGGTTGTACGCGATGTTGCCAGCGCAGCCGCCGAATTCACGGCGCAGCTCGGGAACCAGAAAGGAAACGTTCAGAATGTGGATCTTGTCGGGCAGGATGTGGTTCTTGAACCGGTCCTGGAACACCATAATGTTATCGAACGCGAGTGAGCCGCAGATCAGGACGGACATTGCGCTGCTACCTGTGAAGTCGGGGGTGCCCGGCATGATACGTGATTCGTCCCGCGCTGGCTGATCCCCGCCGCCCGATGCTGCCACTGTCGCCCTCGATCGGCATGTTCCAGTTGATGCTCGTGCTGGTGCTGGGCGTCGCTATGGAGCTGTGGCTGGAAACGCGGCTCGCGCGCGCGTTGCATGACAACCCCGCGTTTCCGCGACTGTGGCACAGCCTGTGCGCGCCATTGCTGCGCAGCGCGCTGATCGTGGCCGCCGTGTTGCTCGCCTACCCGGCGCTGTTCGGCTTTCGCGCAGGCCCGTCGCTCGCGACGCTGCTGCCCGCCGACAGTGCGCGCTTCGGCACCCTGCTCGCAGGGGTGTTCGCGTGTCGCGTCCTCGCACCCCTGCTGCCGCCTGTGCGCGCGCGGCCCGCGCTGCTCGATGCCCTGCAAGGCCTGCTCGCGGTAGCGGTGATGTTTGTCTGGTTCGCCGATTATCTGGGCGCGGTCAGCGTCAGCCTGTGGCCCGGCTTTACCGCGGGCGCCGCGCTCGGCGCACTGTGCATGGTGCTGCCGAGTCTGGCCGCGGGTCTCGGTCACGACTTCGGCGCGCGCTGGGACCAACGCTGCGCGACGGTCGGGCTCGATCAATTGTTCGGCAAAACCATGGGCATGGTTGCGGTAGCGCCGATCATGACGATTTACGGCTATCTGCTCGGCTTGCAGATCGGCATCTGAACGGCTCGTTCAAGCCGAAGCCCGCGCCGCCGGTGCCGGCCGTGCCAGCACCTGAGCGAGGAAGCGTCCGGTATGGGAACGCGGCTCGGCCGCGACCTGCTCGGGGGTGCCAACCGCAATCACTTCACCCCCCCCCGTACCGCCCTCGGGACCCAGATCGATGACCCAGTCGGCGGTCTTGATGACGTCGAGGTTGTGCTCGATGACGACCACGGTGTTGCCGTGATCGCGCAACCGATGCAGGACTTTCAGCAATTGCTCGATGTCGTAGAAATGCAAGCCGGTGGTGGGCTCATCGAGGATGTAGAGCGTCTTGCCGGTATCGCGTTTCGACAGTTCGCGCGACAGCTTCACGCGCTGCGCCTCGCCGCCCGACAAGGTGGTGGCGTTCTGTCCGATGCGCACATAGGTCAGGCCGACTTCAGTGAGCGTCTGTAATTTGGTCGCGATGCTCGGCACCGCCTCGAAGAACAGGCGGGCCTCCTCGACCGTCATGTCGAGCACGTCGCTGATGGTCTTGCCCTTGTACATGATCTCCAGCGTCTCGCGGTTATAACGCTTGCCCTTGCACATGTCGCAGGCC
>JANLSI010000079.1:0-1776 GCA_031362345.1 Pseudomonadota bacterium | reverse complement strand
GCGATTGCCCACGCCGTGGAGGAGATCACCATCGCCGGCAACCTCAAGACCATGTTGAAGGACATCCGCGAGATCGCCACCGCCATTTCCCCAATCACCACCGAGCCGATATGCACCGTGCCGCGTGTTTCGACGTCGGCGCCGATCTCGCGGATGTCCTTCAACATGGTCTTGAGGTTGCCGGCGATGGTGATCTCCTCCACGGCGTGGGCAATCGCACCCTGCTCGATCAGGAAGCCACTCGCGCCGCGCGAATAATCGCCGGTCAGGCCGTTCACGCCGAAGCCCATCAGATCGGTGATCAGCAGCGCGCGATCGAAGCTGGCGATGAGGGTCTCCAGTGAGCGTGGCCCATGGCTGACCACCAGATTGTGGACACCACCGGCATTGCCGGTCGGCGTGCGAGCGAGGCGTCGCGCGGCATAGGCGCTCAATAAATAGGTATTGAGACGGCCCTGATCGATGATGGTCTTGGCGGTGGTCGCCACGCCATCGTCGTCAAAAGTCGCGCTGCCGAGCGCACCCGCACGATGGGGATCTTCGCTGACCGTGACGAATTCGGGCAGGATGGTCTCGCCTAGCGCGTCGAGCAGAAAAGACGCACGCCGATACTGCGCGGCACCGCCGATAGCGCCGATCACATGGCCGAGCAGACCGCCAGCGATGTGCGACTCGAAGATCACCGGCAGGCGCGTGGTGGCTATCTTGCGCGCGCCCAGTTTGGCGATAGTGCGGCGGGCCGCCGTGTGGCCGACCGCTTCGGCCTCTTCGAGCTCGGCCGGTGAGCGCGCGCTGGTGTACCAGTAACCGCGCTGCATACCGCCGCCGTCCGCGGCGATCATCACCGCGCTGAGACCATGGCGCGTGCCGCGATAGGCGGCGTGAAAGCCGTGACTGTTGGCATAGGCGCGGCTGCCGCGATAGCGATTCACGCTACAGCCGTCCGATTGTTTGAGGCGGGTATCGACGCCTAGCGCGGCACGTTCGCAGCGCATGGCGAGCTCAATGGCAGCCTCGGCGTCCAGTGCCCAGGGGTGATCGAGATCGAGGTCTGGCAGACGCTTAGCCAGGAATTCCGGTGCGGCCAAGCCAGCGTATTGATCTGCTTCCGCGACCTCGGCGATGCGCAGCGCGGCGTTGACGGTCTCGGCCAAGGCGGTGGCAGAGAAGTCCGAGGTGGTGGCGGTGCCCTTGCGACCATCGAGATAAATAGTCACGGCGAGACTCTTGTCGCGCTCGTGTTCGACGCTTTCGCAGGCCCCGCCACGCACCGTGACCGACAGGCCTTCACCGGCACTGATGCCGACCTCGACGGCTAGCGCGCCGGCGCGACGCGCGTGTTCGACGGTCTGAACGCTAAGTTCATCGAGAGTGGTGGGGCGGTTGTAATCGATGGCGATGGTCTGCTTCATGCTCGCTATGCTACGGGAATAGCGGCCGGCCCGGCCATCCGCGTCGCACGCGGCTTGCGCAAGCGCATGCACGCGCTCATGGGTCTGGCCGGTGGCCTTGGGTAAACTAGGCCGCGCCGAGGCTGCGACCGACGCGGCCTCACCTAATGAATACGAACTTGATGACCGATTCCCCCATTCTCGCCAAAATGAATCAGCGCCAGCGCGACGCGGTGGCATCTCCGGCCAAGCAGGTGTTGGTACTGGCCGGCGCCGGCAGCGGCAAGACCCGCGTGCTGGTGCATCGCATCGCCTGGTATCTCGAGACCGGCCAGGCCTCACCGCTCGGCATCCTGGCGGTGACCTTTACCAACAAGGCGGCCGC
>JANLSI010000051.1:0-4581 GCA_031362345.1 Pseudomonadota bacterium | reverse complement strand
ACGCCCCCGCTCACTTCATCCGTCACCTGATCGACGCCGACAATGCTGCGGGCAAATACGGCGGCCGGGTCGCGACGCGCTTTCCGCCCGAGCCCAACGGTTATTTGCATATCGGGCACGCCAAGTCGATCTGCCTCAATTTCGGCGTCGCTGCGGAATATAGCGGCACCTGTAACTTGCGCTTCGACGATACCAATCCCGAGACCGAAGACGAGGAGTACACCACCGCCATCCAGGCCGACGTGCGCTGGCTGGGTTTCGACTGGGCCGAGCACCTGTGCCACGCTTCGGATTATTTCGAGGCCTTGTACGGCTACGCCTGCCAGCTGATTTGCAAAGGCCTCGCCTATGTCGATAGCCAGAGCGCGGAGCAAATACGCGTTACTCGCGGCAGCCTCACCGAGGCCGGCCAGATCAGCCCCTTCCGCGACCGTTCGGTGGAGGAAAATCTCGATCTGTTCGCGCGCATGCGCGCCGGCGAGTTCGCCGAGGGCGCGCATATCCTGCGCGCGCGCATCGATATGGCCGCGCCGAATATCAACCTGCGCGACCCGGCGCTGTTCCGCATCCGCCATGCCCCCCATCACCGTACCGGCGAGGCCTGGAAAATCTACCCAATGTACGACTACGCGCACTGCCTCTCAGATGCCTTGGAAGGCATCACCCACTCGCTATGTACGCTGGAGTTCGAAGACCACCGTCCGCTCTACGACTGGATATTGGACCAATTGGATGTGCCCTGCCATCCGCAGCAGATTGAATTCGCCCGCCTCGAACTCAACTACACCATCACCAGCAAACGCAAACTGCTGACCCTGGTGCGCGACGGCCATGTCAGCGGCTGGGATGACCCGCGTCTACCGACCTTGCAGGGCATGCGTCGCCGCGGCTACCCATCGGCCGCCATCCGCAGCTTCTGCGAGCGCGTCGGCGTGACCAAGAAGCAGACCGTGATCGACATAGGTGTGCTCGAGAATTGCGTGCGTGAGGAACTCGACCGCCACGCACCGCGCGCACTGGTGGTACTCGACCCACTGAAAGTGGTGATTGAGAACTTCGCCGACGATCAGGTTGAATGGCTGGAAGTGCACAACCATCCCAAGGATCCTGCCTTCGGCACTCGTCGCATACCGCTGACCCGCGAAATCCTCATCGAACGCGACGATTTCATGGAGGACCCGCCGAAGAAATACCACCGCCTCGCACCCGGCGCGGAAGTGCGGCTACGTTTCTCCTACGTGATCCGCTGTGCCCAAGTGATCAAGGATGACACTGGCAAGGTGGTCGAACTGCGCTGCCAGTACGACGCCACCACGGCCGCTGGTCAGAATCCCGACGGGCGCAAGGTCAAAGGCATCATTCACTGGGTATCCGCCCGCCATGGGCTGCCGATCGAAGTCCGCCTCATCGACCGTCTGTTCAACGTCCCTGACCCGACCGCGCAGGACGATTTCCTCGCTCACTTGAATCCCCACTCCTTGGCAATCTCCCACGCAGCACGGGCCGAGCCGGCGCTCGCCATCAGCAGCGCCGAGAATTTTCAATTCGAACGGGTGGGCTATTTTTGTCGTGACGCGGTCGATTCGACCGCCACGGCGCCGGTATTCATCCGCACCGTGACCTTGCGCGACACCTGGGCGCGTATCAACGAGAGCGACAACGCCTGAGGTCGGTCACTACTTCTCGCTGAGGGTCCACACCCCGTCCCAGGTCGGCGGCGGTTCCTGCTCACGGTAGTGCGATGAGCGGTCACGCAGCAGGCGGGCCGGTTGGTCTGCGGGCTCGATAGCCAAGACCGCGTTGAAATGCGCAACAGCCGCCGGCCACGCACGGGCCCGATAGGCCGCCAGCCCACGGCCATAGCGATCGAGCATTTCCAACTCGCGCGGTGCGAGCGCATCGTCACCGTGACCGCGTACCTCGAAGACTGGCACCGGTTCGAGTTTGCCACTGACGCGCAGCAGATCGATTTCGCGTAAGCGGTAGTCGTCACGCAGTTGCACGCGGGTCGAACCACTGATCAGAATGCCGGTGCCCAGATACTTGTTGGCGCTCTCAAGACGCGCCGCGACATTCACGCCATCGCCGATGACGGTGTAGTCCATCCGCCGCGTCGAGCCGATGTTGCCCGCCACCACGTCACCGGAATTGATGCCGATACGGACTTCGAAGCCCGGCTTGCCGGCTGCTGCCTGGCGGCGATTGAACTCGGCCAGTGCGCGTTGCATGCGTATCGCCACCTTGACCGCGTTGTCGGCATCCCGCGCTGAGGCGAACGGCGTACCGAACACAGCCATGATGGCATCGCCAATGTACTTATCGAGAATGCCGTGATGCTCGAACACGATCTCGACCATCTCGGTGAAATACGCGTTCAGCATCGACACCGTCTGCTGCGGCCCGAGGCGCTCGGCGATGGCGGTGAAGCCCTTGATGTCGGAGAACAGAATCGTCGCCATTTGCGAGCGCCCGCCGAGCACCGACTCGCCGGCCGCCAACACCTGCTCAGCAACCTGCGCCGTCATATAGCGCGCCATGGTCGCGCGCAGGCGCTTTTCCTGGGTAATGTCGTCGATGATGATGGTGCAGCCCAGCGGCGCGCCATCGGGATCGGCGAGCGGCGTGATGTGATAGTTGACGGCGACCGTGCCGCCATCGAAATGGCGCAGGCTGGCATCGACCCCGAGATCAGGCACGCGTTCGGCGATAACCTTGCGGATGCTGGCCAGCAGCCAGGGATTGGAACGCTCGAACAGACGCTCGGCACCGGCCCCCAGAATCTCATCGGCACGCACCCGCAGGATCTTGCGCGCAGCGTCGTTGAGCTTGACTACATTGCCGAGATTATCCAGCGTCAACACCGCATCCGACAGGCTGCGCAACACGTTCTCACTGTAATTCCGCTCGTCTAATACTTCGCGAAACAGCCGCGCATTATCGAGTGCGATGGCACTCTGCGCGGCGAGCATTTCGAGGCGGCGTTGATCGCGCATGCGGAACGGTCCGCCACGCCGATTCAAAACCTGCACCACGCCGATCGGCATACCCTGCTTGTTCAAGACCGGCACGCACAGAATCGATCGCGTGCGATAACCGGTCTTGCGATCGACTTCGGGATTGAAACGCCTGTCGGCATAGGCATCGTGGATGTTGACCGCCGTGCGCGTGCTGAATACCTGGCCAGCGATACCGACGTGGGCGGGAATACGAATCTCGCGTTCAGCCAGCCCTTCTGCAACCCGTGACCACAGCTCGTCGGTGGTGGGGTCATGCAGGAACAGCGTACTGCGCTCGGCTTCGAGCAGATCGGTAGCGATGCCAATGATCTTGCGCAGCAGCTTGTCGATGTTGAGTTCGGACGACACCGCCTGGGTGACTTCCAGGATGCGTGCCTCCTCACGTTGCGAATCACGCGCGCGATCAGACAGCTGTGCGGTCTCGATCACGATCGCGGTGTGAGTGGTAAAGGCCTGCAACAAGGCACAATCGGCATGGGTAAAATCGCCCTGCCGCTTGTTCAGCACCTCGGTCACGCCAATCACATCGCCAGCCCGGGTGCGCAGCGGCACGCACAGGACATTGTGGGTGTGATAGCCCGTCGCGGTATCGACCGCACTGTTGAAACGCGGATCGGCATAGGCGTTATGAATGATGGCGGGCTGACCGCTGTTGAACACGCTGCCCGCAATGCCAGCATCAGCGGGGAAGCGAATTTCGTCGGTCATATCGCCCTGAGCGATCCGTGAAAAGAGTTCACGGGTCTCGGCGTCGTAAAGGAACAGCGAGCTGCGATCGGCGCCGAAAGCTGCGGTAATGAGCGTCATCAGGCGCGTCAGCATGACGTCGAAGGACAGCGATTCGCGCACTTTTTGCGTGGCTTCGACCAACGTATCGAGACGTCGCGCGAGGTCGTCGACTTGCACCAGCAGCTCATCCCGTTCGCTGTCGGGAAAGACCTCCACGGCGCGACGCAGGATGCTGTCCTTGAGGCGTCGCTCAAAGATGTCCGACATTACGGGTCCCGCGTAGGGCTTGTAGTTGCTCATATCGAATTTGCGTAGTGCACCATCACTGATCGATGACTTGTCACTGCCGGTGCGACTGCGTGAGTTGGCATTGCGCGTGGGCTTGTCGAACGGGCATGACGGATTGTGGGTGCCACGCGCAGGGCCCGCTGCGGTGATCGCGGCGATTTGCGCATTGTTAACGGGCAGGCCACGATTGCTTACAATCTGACAACGATGCGCCCGGCCTGCACACCACCATTGGTCAGGTAGTTGTGCTTGTGCGAGACCCATTGCAGCGCGCCTGCGAGGCTGTGACCGTCTAGAATAGCGCTACGCCCTGGTAGCTCAGCGGATAGAGCAACCGCCTCCTAAGCGGTAGGTCGCCGGTTCGATTCCGGCTCAGGGCACCATTTCTCCTCCTTATTTTACTCCCTAACTCAAATCACCCGCCGAAGCGGGTGATTTGAGTTAGGAGGTGTCATGCAGTTACGCACACGCCGTCTGATTATCTCATGGAGCTGGCGGGTTGAAGTTGGATTTTCCGCAACCTCGTCCAGGATCGGTTCAGCGGTTC
>JANLSI010000015.1:0-2231 GCA_031362345.1 Pseudomonadota bacterium | reverse complement strand
CACCGACTACGGCTTCATCGGTCATCCGTTCCGTAAGGATTTCCCGCTCGAGGGCCATGTTGAGGTCCGCTACGACCCGGAGCGTGGACGCGTCGTCAACCAGCCCGTCAGCATCGAGCCGCGTACCCTCGTGCCACGCGTCATTCGCGAAGATTCCTGGCAGCAATCCTCGCAACCCGTGAGCAAGCCTGGCGATGCCTGAGATCCGCAATCTGACGCTCAATTTCGGGCCGCAACATCCGGCTGCGCACGGCGTGCTGCGCCTGGTGCTGGAAATGGATGGTGAGGTCATCGAGCGCGCCGATCCGCATATTGGCCTGCTCCATCGTGGCACCGAAAAGCTCGCCGAGAACAAGCCGTTCAACCAGAGCATCGGTTATATGGACCGGCTCGATTACGTCTCGATGATGTGCAATGAGCACGCTTATGTGCTCGCCATCGAGAAACTATGCGGCATCAAGCCGCCGATCCGCGCGCAATACATCCGTGTGCTATTCGACGAAGTCACGCGCATTCTGAACCACCTCATGTGGCTCGGCGCCCATGGCCTCGACATCGGCGCGATGACCATGTTCCTGTACTGCTTTCGTGAGCGCGAAGATCTCATGGACTGCTACGAGGCAGTGTCGGGGACGCGCATGCACGCGACCTATTACCGTCCGGGTGGTGTGTATCGTGATCTGCCCGACGCCATGCCGCGTTATCAGGTCTCGAAGTGGCATAACGCCAAAGACGTCGAGCGCCAGAACAGTAACCGCAGTGGCTCGATGCTCGATTTCATCGAGGATTTCTGCCGGCGCTTCCCGGCCTGCGTCGATGAGTACGAAACCCTGCTCACCGATAACCGTATCTGGAAGCAGCGTACCGTCGATATCGGCATTGTGACCATCGAACGTGCGCTCGAACTGGGCTTCACCGGCCCGATGTTGCGCGGCTCGGGGTTAGCCTGGGATCTGCGCAAGAAACAACCTTACGAAGTCTACGAGCACATGGATTTCGACATCCCGGTGGGCGTCAATGGCGATTGCTATGATCGCTACCTGGTGCGGGTAGAAGAGATGCGGCAGTCGGTGCGTATCATGCAACAGTGCATCGATTGGCTACGCGTCAATCCCGGCCCGGTAATGCTAGCCGATCATAAATTGACACCGCCCGATCGCGCGGCCATGAAGGGCGACATGGAATCGCTCATCCACCACTTCAAGCTCTTCACCGAAGGCTATTGTGTGCCGGCCGGCGAAGTTTATGCCGCGATCGAGCATCCCAAGGGTGAGTTTGGCATCTATCTGGTGTCGGACGGCGCCAACAAGCCTTACCGGTTGAAAGCGCGTGCCGCAGGCTTCGCGCACCTGTCGGCCATGAACGAGATGGTGAAGGGCCATATGTTGGCCGACGTGGTCGCCATGATCGGCACCATGGACGTCGTGTTTGGAGAGATCGACCGCTAGGTCAGCATCATGAGCGCAGACCAGGACCAGCCGCTATCCCACCACGCGCGCGCGGTGATCGACACCTGGGTCGCCAAGTTCCCGCCCGAGCGCAAGCAGTCGGCGGTGCTGGCGGCGCTGACTGAAGTACAGCATGAGAACCACGGCTTTCTGACCACTGCGCTGATGGACGCGGTGGCCGACTATCTCGAACTGCCGCACATCGCGGTCTACGAAGTAGCGAGCTTCTACTCGATGTTCGAGACCTCGCCCTGCGGGCGTAACAGCGTGGCGATTTGTACCAATATCTCCTGCATGCTACGCGGCAGTGAAGACATCGTGACTCATGTCGAGAAGAAGCTCGGTATCCGTATTGGCGAATCGACTGCCGATGGCCGCATCTTTCTCAAGCCCGAAGAGGAATGTCTGGCGGGGTGCTGTGGCGCGCCGATGATGCAGGTTAATCACGTTTACCATGAGAACCTCACCATCGACCGCGTTGACGAAATTCTGGACGGGCTCGCATGACCGCTATCAAGCTGGACCTGACCTGCTACGCCACGCGCAATCTGCCCGAACCGTGGTCGATGCAGACCTACCGCTCGATCGGCGGCTATAGCGCGTGGGAGAAGATCCTGCGCGAGAAAACACCCCCTGCCGATATCATCGACGTGGTCAAGGCCGCCGGCCTGCGTGGCCGTGGTGGTGCAGGTTTTCCGGCCGGCGTTAAATGGAGCTTCATGCCCAAGGGCGATATGCAGCGCTACTTGGTGTGCAACTCCGATGAGAGCGAGCCTGGCACCT
>JANLSI010000731.1:0-6197 GCA_031362345.1 Pseudomonadota bacterium | reverse complement strand
GCGACGCCGGTGATGAATACATCGCTGCCCGAGCGCGCAAAGTTCTGTGTGGCATCGACCGCATGTAAAGCAGACGCCTGGTCAGGAAAGAGGAAATCTCCGTGTTTGATGCCGATGCCTATTTCGCGAAAATTCTCGCTGAGAATGTTTTCGCGATGGGGCGCGCTCTTGAACAGACCCGCGTGATTAGCGATGGTGAATACGGTCGTGTTGGCGGTGTCGGAGGTGCCTTTGATGGCGATGTTCTCGCCCAGCGTGCCGCTGCTCGGGAAGGTGTAGTGGGCGTCATCTATACGGCTCGAAGGTGTGCCATCGCCAATGCCCTGGTGCTGGAACTTGTCGACATCGAGCATGAATTGGCTGTGGGCGCGGGCCGCATCGACCAACAGGTCATTGGGCGCCAGCACGGCTTTGGGCGTGCCGGTCAAGGTGCCGGGTGCGAGGTTCTTGTTGAGATCGATGCCGAAGCGTTTCGCTTCGGTGAGCGGGTCGAGCCGGGCACGGTTGACCAATTCGAGCATCAGTTGTTCGTCTAAGGAATATTGCGCCATGGTCGTGATTTACTCCGCGCGGCATGGGCCGCTGTGCTGGACCGCCATGAGTCTAGAACAGGGCTTGCAGCCTGGCGCTCAAACAATTGTCTCTTTGCGGGCGTGGCGCACAGATCTGTGCGAGGCTGGCGTTGCCAGCGGAGCGCGCTGAGCTGCATGCGGTCCTAGCTCAATAGCGGCGCGCGCTGGTCGCCCGCTATGGCGGCGCCGGGCGCTGGGTTCTTGAAGAAAATCTGCACGGTCGCGCCCGCGCCGCGCGCGTGGTAACGCCAGGCATAGTCCCACTTTGTTCGAGGTGAACAGTATGAACACCAACGTCCGCCTTCCGCATCGCCGGCTCGGGCCGCTGGTTTGGGCTTTGTCGCTGGGGCTGGCCGCAGCGAGCCAGGCGGTGACTGTGCACACTTGGGTCGACGGCGACGGTGTGCGTCACTTCGCCGATGCGCCACCCGCCGATCAGGTGCCGTCGAGCGAGATCACCGTTGATGAGGGGCCGCCACTCGCGGGCCTCGATGGCGATTACTATTCCATCGGCAATCAATGGCAGCGGCTGCGCGCCGAGCGCGAGGCGCAGGCCGCCATGGAACTGGAACGTGAGCGTATCGACGCCGCGCGCCGCGATGGCTCCTCAGCGCCGCCGCCAGCCGACGAGCAAGCACGCACCAGGGTCTATCCCAGTTACTACGGCTCGCCACCGTTCTACGGCTCGCCCTATCCGACGCCGACCGAGGAGCGCGGCCCACCGTCGCCACGCAACGCCTTCGTCAACACGCCACCACCGGTGTGGCCGCGCGAACGTTGAGGCGCCGGCGGATTATTTGGCGCGCTGGATGACGAAGCGGAAGACACCCTCTGCAACGCTCGCTTCCAGCAGCGGATGACCCGTGCTGCGACAGAAGGCGCGGAAGTCGGCGTCGGCGGCCGGATCGGTGGCCAGTACTTCGATGGTGCCGCCGATCGCGATGTCACGCATCGACTTCTTGGTCTTGAGAATGGGCAGCGGACAGTTCAGACCGCGGGTGTCGAGCAGCAGATCGGCCATGATGGAGGAGCCTCGTCGCAGTGGCACACGGCGCAGCGCCTGTGTGCGCCACCCTAACATAGCGCCACCGCTATACTCAGCCGGGCGTATTCACGGCCAGCCCGCGAGCACCGCACTAGACGCTACAACCATCGCGCCGGCGCATGGCGCATCAGGGGGACAGCATGATTCACGGCATCACCCAGGTCTGTCTGCAGGCTAGTAACACCCAGGCCGAGTACACACGCCTGAGTAAGTTGTGAGTGTGCGCGAACAGCTGGTGCTGGCGGCGCCCCAGGTGCTGGCCTGGGGCGGTCTCGCCATCGGTATGGTGTTTGGTGTGTTGGTCGAGCGCACGCGTTTCTGCGCCATGGGCGCGCTGTCGGATCTGGTCGCTTTCAATGATCGTCGGCGCCTGCGTGCCTGGCTGCTGGCCAGCGCGGTCGCCATCATCGGCGCGCAGAGTCTGCAGGCCGCTGCGGTGGTCGATCTTGGTCTGAGTATGTATCTCACCGCCAGTCTCAACTGGCTGGGTAATATCCTCGGTGGTCTGATGTTCGGCGTCGGCATGGTGTTCGCCGGCGGTTGCGCGAGCCGCAATCTGGTGCGGCTCGGCGCGGGTGATGTGCGCGCGGCGGTGGTGTTGGTCGTGATGGGGGTGTGCGCCTACATGACCCTCGGCGGCATCCTCGGCCCGCTGCGCGCCGCGCTCGAAAGCGCAACGGCCATCGAGCTACCCGGCGAGACGCGTCAATCGCTGGCCGCTTTGTTGTCACTCGCAACGGGCTGGTCGACCTCTGCGGCGCGCTGGTTGGTCAGTCTCGCGCTGGCCGCTAGTCTGTTGATCTACTGCTTGCG
Source organism: Pseudomonadota bacterium (assembly GCA_031362345.1). Taxonomy (GTDB): domain Bacteria; phylum Pseudomonadota; class Gammaproteobacteria; genus JADJYF01. The sequence continues at coordinate 3,767 of JANLSI010000731.1, read as the reverse complement.
CGATGGCGAGTTTCGCCGCTCGCCAGCGCTTATGGTCGGTGGGTTCGGCGTCGGTTTGTGCGTGGTCGCGGCGTGGGCCGTGAGCGGCCTCGCCTACGATGAATTCGCGGCTTTGCCACAGCCGCCCCAGGCCTTGTCCTTCGTGCGACCGAGCGGCGACACCCTTGAGTATCTCGAACGCTATACCGCGAGTCCCGTGCCCGGCTTTGGCGTGGCGACGGTGCTGGGCACCCTGGTCGGCGCTTTTCTGGCGGCGTTAAGTGCCGGTCGTTTCAAGCTCGCCGGCTTCGCCGACAGCGCCGACACACTGCGCAATCTGGCTGGCGCCGCGCTGATGGGCGTGGGCGGAGTGGTGGCGATGGGTTGCAGCATCGGTCAGTCGTTGAGCGGCGTCTCGACCCTCGCCGTCGGCTCGCTAGTGGCGGCGCTTGCTCTGGTCGCAGGCGGTTTACTCGGGCTGCATATCCTCGAACGCTCGCTGCACGCCTGATTCGCACTAAAGCGTCGCGAGGATGGTCTGGGCGCGGCTAAACATCGGCATCACGCCCAGCCCAATTTTCTCCCACGCCGGGTCATGACGTTGGCCACGGCGATGCAGTTTGACGTTCAAGCAGGCGATGCAGGCCAGGCGATAACCGGCCAGGGCTTGATACCAGGGAATCTCTTCATAACGGCGGCCCACGCCTTGCTCGAACAGGCTGCGCAGGCGCGCGGGTGCGAGCGGGTAGATGGGGTGATAGACCGGCGTCCAATTGGCCGGGTCGGCAATCATCATGAGCCAACCAATGTCGAGCAGTTTGGCGCCGATGCCTGAGATCTCCCAATCGATGATGCCGGTCAGTTGCCCGTCGTGGTAGAGGATGTTGCCGGGCTGGTAGTCACCGTGAAACAGGCCTAGCGGTTGGCCGTCGGGCAGCTGGGCGAGCAAAGCTTTCTCGGTCGCTGCGGCGGCCTTCACCCACTCTGGCTCGGGCGCTTGGGCATAGATGCGTTCCCAGCGGGTGATCTGATCGGTCAGCGCCTCGGGTTGTTCCCAGGTGGCCAGATGGGTGCGCCAGTCGAACTGGTGCAGTTGGGCGAGGGCGAGGGCGCATTGTTCCCACAACGGTGCGGCGGCCGCCGCGCTGCGCTCGAAGACTGCCGGCGGGTCCCACACGAAGAATACCCGCCCCGGCAGGCGTTCCATGACGATGAACGGCACCTCGAACCAGGCGTTGTCGTCGTAGGCCCATGGCACCTGCGGCACTGGCACGCCGGCCTGGTGCAGGGCACGCATTAAAGGCGCCTGGCGATAGACATCGGTATTGCCATGACGGCGTACACCCTTGGGCGGTAGCTTGACCACATAGCCGGTGACCGCACCTTGCGCGTCGATGACGTCGAACAGGAAGGTGAGACCGGCGTGGCCGTCGGATTCTTGCAGATTGGCGAGCCGTACGGCGCTACCGAGTTCGGCAGCGATGAAGGCGCTAAGACCTGAACGCAATTCTTCGATATCCACCCATGATTCCCGTGCTGGTTGAAAGCGCTTGCCGAAGGGAGGCACTCACCCGCGAGTCACTCGCGATGCATGCGAAGCATAGCGTAGCGCTGCGCGGCATGGCGCGCGGGCATGTCGGGGGCACGCGTAGGAGCCTCAAGCTTGGCCGCGCGCCGCCGTTAGCTTTGGCGTGCGCCCGAGGTTCCCAGCAGCCTGTGCACGCCATCGTTACCGGTACTCGCAGCATCGAGGTCGAAGCGTGCAAGCATCTCGCGCTCCTATGCATCGCCGTGTCCTGCGCGCCGCCGCGCCGTGGCTGGCGATGTTGCTGGCCACACGCAGTATGGCCACGGACCTCACGATTGCGGTGCATGACCATGCCGGCCAGGCCGTCGAGCAGAGCATCGTTGCGCTCTATCCACCCCCGGCACGAGCCCTCGTCGCCGCGCCGCGCATGCACATCATGGATCAAGTCGATAAACAGTTTGTGCCGCTGCTGCTCGCGATTCGAGTGGGCGACCAGATCAGCTTTCCAAACAGCGACAACATCCGCCATCACGTCTATTCGTTTTCGCCGGCGCGAACTTTCCAATTGCCCCTGTATCGGGGCATTCCCAGCGCGCCCGTGAGTTTCGCAGTCGCGGGCAAGGTGGTGTTGGGGTGCAATATCCACGACCGCATGTCGGCCCACGTCTATGTGCTGGACACCGACTTATTCGCGCTCACGGCCGCTGGTCAGCACACCTTCAGTGGGGTGCCGCCGGGCGACTACGAACTGGCCGTTTTTCATCCGCGCCAAAGCGCTGCAGACGATGGTCTTCGCCACCCATTGCGCGTCGAGCAACAGCCCACCCAGAGCGTCGATGTGGGTATTGCTGTGGCGCAAGTCCAGGCTGACGAAAACCAGGGACTGTCGCCGCTGGAACTGAAATTCCAGGAGCTGCGCCGTGGCTCGCCCTAGTTTTCGCCGCCGCCTTATCGTGCTGTTGGCGGCGGCACTGGGCGTGGTGCAGGCGCTGACCCTGGCGGCGGTATTGCTTGCTACCCATCGCAACGTGAGTCATGAACTCGCGACCACGCTGCGCGTTGCTGAGGGCGTGTTCGAACGCTTGTACGAAGCGCGCTTTCGCCAGCTGCTGGGGTCGGTGCAGGTGTTAGCCGCCGATTTTGGTTTCAAACAGGCGGTCGCTAGCGCCGATGTGGCGACTATTGAATCAGTGCTTGAAAACCATGGTTCACGCGCCGGCGCCGATCTTGCACTAGTGGTTGCGCTTGACGGTCATACCGTCGCCACGACCGGCGGGCGCGACGCACTCGCACGCAAACCCGCGTGGCGGGCGATGCTCGAACAACTGCGCCGCGACGATTTCGCCATCGCGACCTTGCACGTTGACCGTGCGGCTTATCAATTGGTCGCAGTGCCAATCGCAGCACCGGACAAGATCGGCTGGCTGCTGATGGGCTTCGCGGTTAATGACAAACTGGCGGTGGAAATGAAGCGGCTGACGGGTCTGGAAGTGTCGTTTGTCGGTCACGGCTCGCCGACGCGTATGCTGGTCTCGACACTGTCCGGCGTGACGCGTGATGAACTGCTGGCTAAGCTGCACGCTCACGCCTTGTCTGTCCCGCCTGCGACCAATGACCTGGACCTCATCGGTGAAGACTATTTGACCCGGGTTCTGAAGCTTGATGACACTAGCGATGGCGTCGAGGTCATTTTGCAACAATCCCTGACGGCGGCGCTTGAACCCTATCATCGCCTGGCCTTGCAACTCGCCGGGTTGTCCGCACTGGTACTCGCGCTGGCACTGGTGGCGGGTGTCTACCTGGCGCGTAGCATCACTGCGCCCTTGCAACAGCTGGTCGTCGCCGCCGCGCGCATCGGCGAAGGCGATTACGCGACCGCAGTGCGGGTCGATTCCAAGGACGAAATCGGTCAGCTCGCCGCGACCTTGAACGGCATGCAATGCGAGATCGCCGAGCGTGAACAGCGCATCGTGCACCAGGCTCATCACGACGACCTCACGGGCTTGCCCAATCGTTGGCTGGCCAACGACCGACTCACCAGCGCTATCCACCGCGCGCAACGCAGTGGCTGTCCGTTTAGTGTTGCGCTGCTGGACATCGCGCGCTTCAAGCAGATCAACGACACCCTGGGACATCACGTCGGCTACGTGGTTTTGCAGGAGACATCACGGCGTATCGTGGCGCGCGCGCGGAGCGCCGATACCGTCGCACTACTCGGCGGTGACGATTTCCTGCTGCTACTGGTAGGCACGGACGCCAG
>JANLSI010000004.1:0-3286 GCA_031362345.1 Pseudomonadota bacterium | reverse complement strand
CTCCTCAACCAGGCGCGGGACAAGCTTTTTCAAACAATCAATAGTGCCCGGCACGCCGCCGCCTGAAGGCCCTCACCACGCTACCCTTCAGACTCATCTGTGGATTGGAATGGACTCTCAGCATGTCCTAAATAGCTGTGCGGAGAAATCGATCAAAAGGTAAGGAACTCGGGAGCTCGCCAACGATCTGGGGAAGGTGACGAAACCTGAACACCAGAACGAGAGGAGCCCCGAGCATGAGTATTGTAGGTTCAATTCGGTGGTCGCAACGGCAGAAGCTGTGCCGGCTGGCGCGGAAGTCGTGCGAGCCGAGTGTCGTTCGGCGGGCACTGGCGGTGGCGCAACTGGCGCGCGGCAGGGGTGTTGGACACGTGGCCGAGGCGCTGTCCGCAGCGCGCTCGACAGTTTATCTATGGGCACGTTGGTTCCGCGAGGGCGGCATCGACGCGCTGCTGGAAGAACGTCGAGGAAGCGAACGGCGCACCGTGACCGAGGAGGTGCTGAAAGAGATGGAGTCGCTGCTGGAGACGACGCCGCAGACGTTGGGCTATCTGCGCAGCCGTTGGAGCTCGGAGTTGTTGGCCCGCGAGTTGCGGGTGCGCACCGGGGTGGCCATCCACCCTTCGACGGTGCGCCGCGCACTCGGGGGCAACGACTGGGTATGGCGGCGGGCACGACCGACGCTGCACATTGCCGATCCGCGCAAAAAGCAGCGGATGCGAGCCATCCGGCGTGCACTGGCGACGCGGGAGCGGGGGGTAGAAGTGTTCTACCAGGACGAAGCCGATGTCGACCTCAACCCACGCATCGGACCGGCCTGGCGCCGTCGTGGGAGTGCCTATCAGGAAGCCGTCCCCACCCCGGGGAAGAACTGCAAAGCCTACGTTGCCGGCGCGCTGCATGCGCGCACTGGACGCGTGATCTGGGTCGGTGGTCTGCGTAAGGATTCGGCCTTGTTTATCGAGCAGCTCGCGGCCCTTGAGCAAGCTTACCCCAGCGCGAAGCGCTTACTGCTCATCGTCGACAACTACGGCGTACACAAGAGCCACAAGGTCAACACGTGGTTGGCGAGCCATCCGAGGATCGAGTTGCTGTTCCAGCCCGCCTATCATCCGTGGGTCAACCGTATCGAGCGCTTGTGGAAGGCCATGCACGACACCGTCACGCGCAACCATCGCTGCCGCACACTCGAAGAGCTTTGTGCCCACGTTGCGCGCTTCCTCGAAGTCGTCCAACCGTTCCCGGGAGCCGGCCATGCTTGTGCAACGATGGCTGTGTAGCGATTCACCGATCAGCTATTTAGGGCAGCACGTGCACATCGGATATCTGCGCGATCAGAAAATGGTTCATGAGTAGTACCGTGTGTCAGGCATCGCTAACCGCAGACTAGGCAGCCTCCTCAAGCACTGTGATCTGGCCGGTGTCGCCGTCCACGGTGATCAGCGCGCCGTCCGGTACCAGGTTCATGGCGTTGTGCAGCGAGATAGCGGGCAGACCGTATTCGCGCGCGAGGCAGGAACCATGGGCGAGCACGCCACCGGTCTCAATCACCAAGCCCTTGATCAGCAGGAAGACCGAAGCCCAACCCGGATCGGTGCTGTTGCAGACCAGGATCTCGCCCTTCTCCACTTCGCCGATGCGTTCGAGACTAGGCACCACGCGCGCTCGGCCGGTCACCTTGCCCTTGGCTGTACCGCTGCCGTTGAGGCCGCTTTCGCCGAGCTCCTCGAGCAGCACGTCGGCGCCGCGTAGATACATCGGCGCCACCTCCTCGCGGGCTAGGAAGCGCTCGAAGGCACGCCGGCGCGCGGCGATTTTTGCTTTGATCAGCCGCGCCGGTTCGCCGTGGCCGTCGAACAGCTTGAACAATTCCTGCTTGGCGAGGAAATAGTGGTCGCGCGGTGCGCTCAGTTGCCCGCGTTCGCACAGACGACGGCCAAGTTCTGCGAAGGCGTGCTTCTTGGCCAGCGTGAAGCGGTCGTAGACCCAGCGTTCGTCGTCGCGCAGCAATAGGAAGCGATGGGTGTAGTTCAGCACGAACAAAAACACTTCAGCCTTGAGCGAGCCCAGCAATTGGCGCTGGATGACTTCGACAACCTTGGCGGTGCTGTCCTGGCGGCGGCGGATCTGGCGGGCTTCCAGTTCCTCGAAGGTCGGCGCGTCATCATCGGATGCCAGAATGGCGCGCAGGGCGTTGTAGTCCAGTTGCGGATTCTCGCAGCGGCGGTCGTAATACATGTCGCGATCGGCATGACCGCGATGGCCGAAGTCCTGGAGAAACTTGCGGTAGTGGGCAAGGAAGCGACGGCCTTCTTCATTGGCCTCGAGCGCTGTAAAGAACGCCGCGCCGGGATGGGCATGGAACAGCGCGCGCAAAGTGTCCGAACCCTTGATGCGCATGCCGAGCTGCCACATCCAGGCGCTTTCCTCGGACATCCGTGTGCGCTTGGGCAGACCGCTGATCAAATCCTGGAAGACGGTGATCTCGCCACCCTCGGGCACATACCAGTGCTCGAGCATCCAGCCCAGCGCTGCGAGTGAGAACGGTGCGGTATTGAAAAAGCCATCCCACAACAGCGCATTGAACACTGCGGCAATGCTCATGCGCGCCTCGATGTGGACTTTGAGTTCCTGGTCGGACAGTGCTCGCAGTTGCGCGTCGTTGTAACCGTCGCGGCGGCCGTGTTTGATCCAGCGCAGGTCCTGGCTGCGGGTGTCTTCAATATAGGAATAGGCTTCGCTGAGCCAGCTGTAGATGCCATGGCCGGGCTCGAGCAGGTGCATGCGCGCCATCGCGCGCGCGAGCTTCAACCAGTCGAAGGGTGCGGCCTCGACCCGCGCGCGGTCGCCTGGGTGGACGTTGCCGAGCGCTGTGGCACGCAACGATGGCGGCAGGATGTATTGGTAATGCAGCGCGTCGACTTCGCTGTTGAAATACGCCGTGCCGCGCCGGTACTTGAACAGCCGCATGGCCACGATGTCCTCGAAACCCATCAGGCTGCGAAAGGCTTCGTTGCTGTATTCGAAGGCGAGGCCGCGTACAGAGTAGTGCAGTGGCGTGATCGCACCGTTCCAGAATTCCGCCGCCCATTGGTTGGTCCATAGGCAATCGTCGTGCTGCTCGGGTGCACGTTGAAAGCTTTCGTCGATGTCTTCGTCCCAAGTGATGTCGACACCGGTCACGTCACGCGCCTGCAGGAGGTAGAAGTGTCCTGCGGCCAAAGCCCATTCGATGTCCTGGGGCAAGCCGTCGTAATGCAGCATGACGGCGCGGCCAAGTTCGCCC
>JANLSI010000900.1:0-1649 GCA_031362345.1 Pseudomonadota bacterium | reverse complement strand
GGACAGCACTGTCGAAGCTGCGCCCGATGCGGTCTATATGTATTTCGTAGTGCCGATGATCGGCGTGCAAATTGACTACCAGCAGGCCATGGGTTGCCAGCGTGCTGAAGCAATCATCATAGAAGCGCTGCGAACTCAGTTCTTTCGGCAAGCCGCGGCTATCGTAGCCGTCGACCAGCAGGATGTTGTACTGGTGAGGAGAACTGCGCACGAATTCGGCGCCATCGGCCTCTACGACCCTGAATCGATTGTCATCCGGCGGCACCAGAAAATCGTTGCGCAGCGCAATCACATAAGGGTTGATCTCGACCACACAGATCTTCGCGCTAGTCAGGTGCCGATAGCAAAACTTGGCTAGCGAGCCGCCACCTAGACCGATCATTGCGATGTTTCCCGGCGCTGGGTCGAAGAGCAGAAAGCCCATCATCGAGCGGGTGTATTCGAGATACAGTGCGTCCGGTTGCCGAAGCTCCATGCGACTCTGGACTTCGGCAATCGAGAAGTGCAGCGCTTTGGTCTTAGCCGTCATGGAAACAAACGGCTTGGCGTGTCGCGGGGTGGCGGCGTCGGACATGGTGTTCCTTCAGTAAGCGCGTTTGATTCGCGAGCTATTCGTCAGCAAGCGGCCAGCGACCAGGGCGGACCTCAGGCAGATCTTGGTCGCGAGCACGTCGCTGTGAGTCGACACCTCCGAATACGGCGACACCGGGACATAGAACGGGAACAAGACAGGACTTTAGTGATATTGAAAGATGCATTCAATGAACACCGTATTAGCATTGAACTTGCGAGCAGCTAAGGACCCTGGTCGAAATTATCTTGTCAACACCGAGGGTGTTTGTGAGTGGCTGCGGCAAGGCGCGTTTCGCTGGCAATAGCGGGGCTATTGCCAAGAAATGCAACGCCGCTGCGGCCGCTCACGAACAGCCGAATGTAAAGATAATTTTGACCAGGGTCCTAAGCTTGGCCAGATATCGTGCCAGGCCCCAGGCTAGCGGTCACGGCCGGCTACGGTGAAACCAGCCGATCAACGCTTCCATCTTGCGCTATGACTCATCCTTCGTGACACCGGCACGCCGTCTAAAAAACATCCTCGGCGCCTCGGCCGGCAACTTCGTCGAGTGGTTCGACTGGTTCGCCTACGCGTCGTTTGCCCTGTATTTCTCGCGCGCCTTCTTTCCAGCGGGAGACCAGACCGCGCAACTACTCAACACCGCCTTGATCTTCGCCGGCGGCTTTATCGCGCGCCCGATCGGGGCGCTGCTGTTTGGCATGTATGCCGACCGCTCCGGGCGGCGGGCGGCACTGACCCTGTCGGTGACGATGATGTGCGGCGGGTCCTTGCTGATTGCGGTGACGCCGACTGATCTCGGCTTCGTTTCTCCCCTGCTATTGGTCGTGGCGAGGCTGTTGCAGGGTCTGGCCGTGGGCGGTGAGTATGGCGCGTCCGCCACCTATGTCAGCGAAATGGCCAGCACTCGTCATCGTGGCTTTTGGTCCGGCGTCCTGTATGTAACCTTGATCGGCGGCCAGCTCGCGGCCATGTTATTGCAGGTCGCCCTGCAGCATGTGCTGACCGAAGAAGCGCTCTACGCCTGGGGCTGGCGGGTGCCCTTTGCGGTCGGCGCGGCGCTCGCGGTCGTGGTGTT
>JANLSI010000899.1:0-12525 GCA_031362345.1 Pseudomonadota bacterium | reverse complement strand
AATGCCTGACGGACGCGCATGAGCGGCGGGCGTGCGCCGCTCATGCCGACCGCAGCTGCGGTCGGCGTTGGGTCAGGCAGCCACGATGGCACGTAGGCCCTGCGGGCTCAGGATCTCGATCCAGTAACCGTCCGGATCCTTGATGAAGGCCAGGCCTTTCATCTTGCCCTCATCCGGACGTTTCACGAATTCGATACCAAGCTTTTCAAAGCGCTCACAGGCGGCGTAGACATCGGGCACCGAGATGCCGATGTGACCGAAGCCACGCGGGTCGCTGTTGCCGTCGTGGTAGCCAGCAAACTTAGCGTCGGATTCGCTACCCCAGTTGTGGGTCAGCTCAATGAGCGCGGGACGTCCGAATACCCATTGCGCGCGCGCGCCTGCGTCACTGGGAACGGTTTCGCCTGGCGCCAGATAACCGACGAAATAAAGCGAGAATTGCATGGACTCGAAATCGTAGCGGTCGAGCAGGGTCATGCCGAGCACGTCCTGATAAAAGGCGACCGAGACCTTGGGGTCACGAACCCGCAGCATGGTCTGGTTCATAACAAATCCGGCGGTGGGTGAGGCGCTGGCCATCGTGATACTCCGTTGTGCTGAATGATGTAGTGTCGGCCGCGACATCGGCGGCGAGCGCAGCTGCGCAGAAGCGCGGTCGCGAATATCAATCGATGCGCTCGAACGCGCGCGGTACGCCTTCTTCGTCGAGCGTCTTCTCGATAGCCTCGTAGAGCTCACCGAGCAGCGGCACCACGCGCACCCGGATGGCATCATGCAGGCAGCGCCGCATACGTGGCGAATCGCAGAAGTCGACCGTCGCCTGCCACAGAATGCGGCAGGCAGTGGCCGGCTGCAGCGGGTTTTGGGCGGGGTCCAGGGGATGACCTAGCACGCCGGCGAGCCGCACGTTGAGCTGAAATAGCCTGAGCTTGTACTTTTCTGCTGCGGCGTGCCCGATCGCAAGGATGGTGGCATCCTGCTGAACTTCTTCGTCGCCGACCATGCCGTAGGCCGCGTCGGCATCACCCTCAGGTTTTTTCATGAACATCGGCGCGACCGTCATCTCCTGGGTCTGATCCATGTCGCTGACCACCGCAAAAGATTGCAGGAACTGGCGCTCGATAGTGCGCCCGATGGGAATGGCCTTGTCGTCGAGCAGATCGGCCTCAGCACGCGCTTCACGGGCCTGGGACAGTGGCGCACCGTCGGCTTCGTGGCGCAAGCGTCGGCCGGTCTCGGTACGCAAGGCCCAGATGATGTTCGGCAGCAGCTTCTCGCTGGTCTTGCGGCAGGCAAGCATTATTTTGCGGTGATTGGCGGACCGTCCGCGCCGGCCGCTTAGGGGTTCGGCGACGCGTGCCTCGACCGCCGCCTGCGCGATAACTTTGAGCGCAGTGCGCAGATTGTCGTCCTGGCGTTTGAAGCGAACGCCCAGGCTGACCGGCGTACGCCACATGATCTGGACGGGCACCGCAACTTTTTGGCTGGTGCCAGTACCCAGTCGAACGGAAAATTCCAGACGGCCACCGGTTCCTTGCTCAAGTGCTTCGCGACCGGGCTCGGGCGTCTTCAGGTCGATCTTGAGCGCCATGCCAGTGCTGCTGATGTCTTCGACGGTGCAGGCAACGGCGTTGCCTTTACGGTCGAACACGATGGCCGGCAACGAGACTTCATGCCGGATGCTGCCACGTCGGCGACCCCAATCGTCGGGTCGTGTGATTCCTTCTACTTGCTCGTCTATCACGCTGCCGCTCGTCCCGATCGCTTTCGCTTAAGAGTGGATTGTGGATTCGCGTCGCCCCTGCCGTATGGCGCACGCGGGACAGCGAAGCCGGTCACGAGGTGACTAGTCACGATACCATTGGATCCGTCATAAATGGAATCACTAGTATCGAAAAAACATGAATTTGCGTCAGGAATCCGAAGCACAACTTCGGCCGCGATCGGCGCTTGTGAGCAAAGACGGCGAGCGGGCTAGACGGGCGGGCCGGTGTGGTGCGCGGCCCACCCTTCAGATGCCATCAGTAGCCCGGCGGCGGCGCGGTGCCCGGCGGCGGGTAGCTGCCGCCGGCGGGCGGTACCGTGACCGCAGCGCTGGCCGGCCGAGGTGTGCCATAGGCCGGCGCGGGCTGTTGATAATTGGCGACACTGGCGGGCACCGGCACTTGGTGCCCCTTGGCGTACATGCACTGGATATAGGCGTCGTCGAAACGCTGCTGGGCGAGGTAGCCACTGGCGGCGTAGGAGTCGCTGCCAGCGGCGCTGCCGAGCACGAGTCCGCTGCCGGCACCGATGGCGGCACCGGCGCCGGCATTGCCGGAGGCCGCACCGAGCAGCGCACCTGCTGCGGCACCGAGCACGGTGCCAACGGCGGCGCTATTGGCGCCACTGTCCGAAGCGGCCTGCTGCGGACTGCGCCCGCCTAGCGTCTGCTGGGCATAGCTCTGGCACGTGTAGTCGTCGGCGCGGAACTGGTCAAAGCTCGCGCCGTTGCCCGGTAAGGCCATCATGCTCGGTCCGCTCGGGTAGGTCGCACAGGCGGCGAGACTGCTGCTGAGGATGACGATGGCGATGCGCGATGGGTATCTCATACTTGCACTCCTGCGGAAGGGATCAGCGCGCGGGCGCTGACGGTACGCTACGGGGATCGACGCTCACCCATGGCTGGCTGCAGCTCTGCACATAGGGGTAATAGCCGGGCGGGTTCTGGCAGTAGTACCAGTTCGAACTCGCTGCGGGTAGCGGGGGTGTGGGCGTCATTTGGCGCTGGATGTACACCGGCGGCTCACGTTGTTCGATGATGACCGGCGGCGGACTGTAGATATAAGGTCGGTAAGGATAGAAGAATGGATCCGGCCCCCACGGGTAGGGATCGTTGAAATAAAAACCGACGCTGCTGTGGGAATGACCGTGGCCATGACCATGGCCACCGCGCGCCATGGCATTGCCGGCGCAAACGGCGAGCAGCAGCAGCACGGCCAGGCGCAATAGCACTTGTCTTTGCATGTTTCGAACGCTCCGATGATAGACGAGGAGGCAGACGCTAGCTGCCATCACCCTCGTGGGTAGACGCCGCAGAAGCGGATTGGTTGCCTGAGGTCGCCCCACGAATTGACAGTACCCGTATTCCGGGGCGGTGGCCGTGATGCACGCCACGTGATCGCGCACGCCAGCCATCAGTTCCGGACTTTGAAAATTTCGTCGACTTCCACTTGCAGTGTCGCGACCAGTCCATTGGTGTGATGGGCCATGCCGATCACGGCCAGCAGTTCCGCATATTGCCCCGCGGTCATGCCCTTGGCACGCGCTGCGGCGGTATGGGAATGAGTGCAGTACTCACAGGCGTTGGCGACCGACACCGCGATGTAGATCAATTCCTTGGTCAGCGGGTCGAGTGCGCCCGGCGCCATCACCGCCTTGGCACTTTCCCAGGTCCGTTTGAGCTGCTCGGGATTGTGCGCGAGTGCTTTCCAGAAGTTGTTGATGAAGTCGGTTTTGCGTGTCGCGCGGATGTCGTCGTAGACCGCACGTACCGCCGGTTCGGCATCGGTGTATTCGATCAGATGGACAGTCGTCATGGCAGGTGCTCCCTGGGTGTTGAAATCAGGCGCCGCGCGCGGCGGGCGCTGCTATTTTGCGCGTCCAGCCGTAGCGATCCGGCCGCTGCCCGGTCTGCAGACCCGTGAGTTCAGCGTGCAACGTGCGCGCCACGGGACCCGGCTGGCCATCTCTGATCACGAGCTCGCGATCCTGGTAATACAGTCGTCCGACCGGCGCAATGACGGCGCCGGTGCCCATACCGAAAATCTCGGTGATGCGGCCGTTGGCGAGGCCTGCCAGCACTTCGTCGATAGCGATGCGTCGTTCGCTGACGACGTAGCCCAGATCGGGTGCCATCTGTAACAGCGAGCGACGCGTCACGCCATGCAGAATCGCGCCGCTCAGCAGCGGCGTGACAATCTCACGAGCGTCGAAGACGAAGGCGATATTCATCGCCCCCACTTCGTCGACATAGCGCCGCTCGACACCGTCCAGCCACAACACCTGCTGATAGCCCTTGGCGAGCGCGACTTCGGTGGCGGCGATCGAACCGGCATAGTTGCCTGGCGTCTTGGCCTCGCCAGTGCCACCACGCACCGCGCGCACATAGTCGTCGGAGACATAGACCGAGACCGGCGCGAAGCCCGCCGCGAAATAGGGTGCTACCGGCGACAGGATGATGTAGTGCAGGTATTCGCGACTGGCCCGTACTTCGAGGGTTTTCTCACTCGCGATCATGACCGGACGGATATACAGCGCCGTGCCGTCGCGATCCGGTACCCAGCGGTGATCGAGGCCGACCAAGGTTTCTATCGCGCGCACGTGGAAATCGCAGTCGACCATTGGCATGCCCATGCGCCGCGCTGATGCATTGAAGCGCTCGGCATTGCACGCGGGGCGGAACAGGTTGATGTGACTGTCGGGTCGGCGATAGGCCTTGGTGCCGTCGAAGATCATCTGACCGTTGTGAAAGACGGTGGCGGCCGGGTCGAGCGTCATGGGCCGGTAAGGCCCGATGCGCGCGTCGTGCCAGCCGCGTTCTACGTCGTAGCGCTGGCTAAACATGCGGGTCGTGAAATGACGCCCGAAGCCGAGTTCTGCGGGCAGCACGACCTCATGCTCGGCGATGTCATCAATCTGGATGGCTGTGGTCATGGTAAGGCTCTTGCTTGTGAGACTGAATCTATCGATTAGACGAATGCCGGCGTCGTCCAGCGGCGATTGCCGTGGGGCTCATGGGCCCGCCTCAGAAGGTGTAGGACAGAAAGGTCTGTACGACCCAGAAATTCTGCTCGCCAAGAACTTGACGGGCGGCAGCGTTAGGCGTGGACCACGCGACACCCGCATAGCCGTAGAAGCGATCCGTCACGAAGTGTTCGACGCCGAAATTGACCTCGTCTGCCCAATTGGTTTCGCTCACGGCGGTCGCGAAGTAATGGGGCTGCTCGAGTTCATGATGATAGTAGTAGGCGGTCAGCGCCCATTGCTGGACGGGAAAGGTCTTCAACTTCAACATCTGTGTGATCTGGTTCTGGTTGAACAGATGGTATTCACCGGCGATCTCGCCTTGATACCAGGTGTCCCAGTCGCGCCGGAAAATGGTAAAAAAAAGGCCGCGATATTCTTCGTTGTTGCGCGTTTCCGGGCGGTCGCCCGACATCCATGCGTAACGATAACTGAGGCGGGTTAGCCATGGCAGACCGGGAATGGTGAGCTCGCCTTCGGCGTACCAGGCGGTCGCATCGTTAGGCGCGCCACCGCCTTGCAGGTCGCGACCGCGTTCCAGCACCCATTCGCCATAGAGTTTCAAAGGCGGGACGCCGGGCACCTTGATGCCAGCGCCACGGAAATTCCAGACCTTCATGCCGTCGTAGTTGAACTGCCCGCCCTGCAGCACTTCGAGATACATCGCGCCCAAGGTGCCAAAGGTCTCGGCAGTGGTGGTTTCGACGTTGATACCGGCGACGCGCGCGTCTTTGAAATCGGTGTCGGTGCGCAACCAGAACAGATCGGCGCGCAGTGGTTTGGTATTGATCTTGAGAATGGCGGTGTTGCGCCAAGCCTGAAAGGCGCCCGACCAGTACTGGCCGTTCTCGCCGCCCTGGTTGAAATTGCCGTCACCGACGATGAATCCGTCGCCGACCGAAAACTCCTGACCACCGACCGATAGATCGACGACCTGGTTGCGCCAGCCCAGATAGGCGTGGTCGGTGTTTACCGCCCAGTCGCCAGCGCGGGCGAACTGTCCGGAGAGCTCGCCGTCAAGCTGGGTGGTGGCGGCCACCACCGACAGCGCGCCATACAAAGAAGACTCGCCGAGCATCGCGTAGCCGGCCAGTGGCAGGTTCAGATCGATCTTGGGTTTGGCGACCAGATAGGACACGGAGCGCTCGGTCTCGCCCGGGCTGTCGAGCGCACCCAGACCGTAGTTGATGCCCTCGCCATATTGCAGGGCAAGGACAGTCTTGAAACTCGGCTTGACCGTCAGTGGGCCGAGCTGCACGGCTTCGAAGGCCTGCACTGGGCACTGCAAAAGTTGCAGAGCGCAAGCGCCGGTTCGAGCGTAATTCATGAACGACATCGGCCCCTCCCCGGGGTGAGCGAAGCAGCTTTCAGCTCAGCAGTTCAGCCAGTGCCTTATCGATGAAAGCATTGTCGGCTGGGTCAATGCCGAAGCCGGCGCCGTGGCCCCACTTCGAGGGGATCGGGCGTAACTCAGCATTGGACATGCGCGCTACTTCATATTCGTTGTCCGGCACGCGGAAGTAGAGATCGGTGTCGCCAGGCATGACGATGGCGCGACAGGTGATGGCCTTCAGCGCGGCATCGAAATCCCCCTTGAAGCGTGGGTTGGCACTGATATCGCCGGCCATCCAGGTGCGCGCCATGGCGATGAGATCGTTGGCATCGTTGGCGAGAAAATAGCGCTGGGTGAATTTGACTACGTCGTCGCGACTGGCGAGGCCGAGTTTTTCGTAGAGCTTTTCGCGGAAGAAGTCCTGGGAGAACAGCCACGCTGAATAGACATGGCCGAAGGCCAGCACGCCGCGCAGCGGTTGAGTCTCGTACCAGCCATCGTTAAAGGCCGGGTCGAGCTTGAGCGCGTTGACGGCGCTGTCGACGAACACGTAATTGTGGGGCGCTGTGCGCGCCGAGCCGCAGATCGGGGCAATGGCGTCGACCAGGTCGGGAAACAAGGCACCCCATTGAAAAGACTGCTGGGCGCCCATGGAAAAGCCGCTTACCAGACGGATGCGCTTGACCCCCAGGTGCTCGGTCAGAAGACGGTGCTGGCACATGACGTTGTCATAGAGGGTGGTGAGCGGAAAGCCGCCGCGCCCATAGGGTGCCGGTGTGTTACTCGGTGAGGTAGAGCGGCCATTGCCGAGCATGTTGGGGATGACGACGAAATAGCGATTGATGTCGATGGCGCGGCCAGCGGCGAGCATGAATTCGGTTTCGCTGTGGCGACCGCCGTAGAAGGTCGGTATGACTACGGCGTTGTCACCGCTGGGCGCGAGGGTGCCAAAGGTCCGGTAGACGAGCTTGACGTCGAGCGTGTAGCCGCTCTGGGTCTGGAAAGCTGGGATGTCGAAGGTCTTACAGTCACTCATATCCATAATTCCCCAGCGGTGCTTAGCGACTTCGAGCATGATTCGGATCCGAGTAGCGCGCGCGGCGCGACGAGCGTTCCGGCATTTTGGCCCCGCACGCATAATTGCATACGGGCGCGGCGCGTTGAAGCCCGCGCCGTCGGCAGCCGCTACAATGCCCTGCGCCGGGCGAATCGATCAAACAGCACATGGGATAGCGTCGATGCATGTAATCGTACTAGGGGGCGATGGCTTCTGCGGTTGGCCCACCAGCCTGCATCTGAGTGCCCTCGGCATCGACGTCACCATCGTCGACAACCTGTCTCGCCGCAATATCGATAATGAACTCGAGATCACGAGCCTGACGCCGATCCGTTCGATGGGGCAACGTCTGGCCGCGTGGCGGGAACTGTCTGGGCGGACCATCAACTACCTGAATATCGACGTCGCCGACAACTATCATCGGCTATTGAGCTTGATTCGCGACACCGGTGCGGATGCCATCGTGCATTTTGCCGAGCAGCGTGCCGCGCCATACTCGATGAAAAGCAGCTGGCACAAGCGCTACACGGTAACGAACAACATATTGGCTACGCACAACGTCTTGGCAGCGATCGTCGAATCGGCGCGGGACGTCCACATCGTGCATCTCGGGACGATGGGCGTGTATGGTTACGGAACGGCGGGCATGCGTATCCCCGAGGGCTATCTGACGGTCAAACTCGATGCTGACGACGGCACCCAGGTCGAGAAAGAGATCCTGTACCCGGCTAATCCGGGCAGCATCTATCACATGACCAAGACCCAGGATCAATTGATGTTCGCCTATTACAACAAGAATGACGGCGTGCGTATCACCGATCTGCATCAGGGCATCGTGTGGGGAACACAAACAGCCGAGACGCGCCTCAATGAGCGTCTGATCAATCGCTTCGACTACGACGGCGACTACGGCACGGTGCTGAACCGATTCCTCATGCAGGCCGCCATCGGCTACCCACTGACGGTGCACGGTACTGGCGGTCAGACCCGCGCCTTCATCCACATTCAGGACACGGTGCGCTGCGTCGAACTCGCGCTCCAACATGCGCCACAGCCCGGCGAGCGGGTCAAGATCTACAACCAGATGACCGAGACCCATCGTGTACGCGAGCTCGCCAAGATGGTGGCCGACATGACCGGTGCCGAGATCACACAGTTGTCCAATCCGCGCAGCGAATCGGACGAAAACGATCTGTTCGTTACCAACGAACAGTTCCTGGGCCATGGCCTCAAGCCCATCACCCTCATCGAAGGCATCATGGACGAAGTCATCGAAATCGCGCGGCATTACGCTGAACGCTGTGACCGTTCGCGTATTCCCTGCATGTCGTATTGGAATGCGGCGCGCAAGGATGCCGCGCAGCGCTGAGCGCGCGCGGCCATCGGCGCCTGGCATCGTGTCCGTGACACTGCCCCCCGCCCCGGACCTCGTCACAGCGGCCGACGGCGTGGTCGAGGTGTCGGTGGTCGTTCCGAGTTACAACTATGGGCATTTCATCGACGAATGCCTTGCCAGCATCTACGCCCAGCGCGGCGTGCGTTACGAAATCATCCTGGTTGACGACGGTTCGATCGACGATACGCCGGCGCGTGTTGCACCTCATGCTGCGCGCATCACTTATCTGCGTCAGGACAACCAAGGCCAGTCGGCGGCGCGTAATACCGGACTGGCAGCGTGTCGTGGCCGATACATCCAACTACTCGATGCCGATGATCTGCTCGGTCCAGGCAGTCTCGCCGCGCGAGTCGCTGCCTTGCAAGCACGCGGCGAGCGCGCCATGGTGGTGTGTCGCAGTCAGTTGTTTTCGGAGCGAGGGATAAGACCCACGCCGCGCACCCATGGTGCCTGGCATCTGTTCGAACGCGACCTCGTGACCCACCTGCTGCGACTCAATATCGCACCGCCCCATGCTTTCATGATGCCGCGTAGGCTGGTGGACGACATCGGTGGTTTCGACGCGAGCTATCGGGGGGCGGAAGACTACGATTTCTTCCTGCGCGCATGCGGTGCCGGTTACCTGCCGACCTACTGCGCGACGGGGCGGGTCTACTACCGCAAACACACTGGCAGCATGGGCGCCAGCAAGGCGCGCCACCGCGCCTACCCGTTCGACGTGCTGGTACACCGCAAGAAACACGCGGGGGCCTATGGCGCGATGCTTGCCGAAGCCCTGGAAACACCGGCGGGCGCGCTCGCGTTGAGCGACGGTGTTCTGCATACCGCAGACACCATCGACCCGGCAGTCAATGCGGCCGGGCGCGCCGAGATGGTGACGATTGCGAAGGCGCGGCTGCTGCGTTTCCTGGCGCTCGCCGAACAGGCGGGCGGGACCCTGGCGGGCACCGCGTGTCTCTACCTGGCGCGCATTGCGCTGCGGGCCGATGCGTTGCAGCGCATCGGCGACCCGGAGCTGATCGCGTTGGTCGCGCGGGTGCTGGAACGCCACCATCGCTGGCCGCAGGTAGTGGCTGGCGTGTTCGGTGGCTTCCCCTATGCGCGCTATGACGATCGCGCACTGCTGGCGGCAATCTTGAAGCGTTTTTTGTCCTGACGGTGCCGCTGGCGTCACGCGCTTTGCGGCTGGCGCTCAACGGTCGGTGCTGCTCAAGATGCTGCGCAGCCAGCGGCGCAGCGGCGCGGTCCAGCGCCACCACGCCTGCTGTTTCAAGCGCGTTGCCACAGCCACCAGTCGGGCGGCGTCGAGCATCTCGGGCGCCAGCGCGATGTTGAAGGCCAGGCTGCGCGTAAAGAGTTCGTCACGACCGCGGTGCTTGTCGATTAGCGCCAGGCGTTGGCCAGTGTCGAGGTCGCGGTGATTGAGCAGCGCGACGTCGGCATCATCGAGAAACGGGAAACGAATACGGAACAGGCGCGCGCGCTCGGCTTCAAGCAACTCGCGGGCGCCATTGGATATACCGCTCAGGCGAAAATAGAGGAGCGTTTCGGGCACGTGGCAAAAGCTTGTGCCGGCCGCGTAGAGCGTCATGATGTAGGCGTAGTCGGCGATGATGCTGAACGAGGCATCATAGCCTCCCGTTCGTTCATAGACTGCACGCCGCACCAGCATGGTTTCGTGCCGCAGCGGGCAATGGCTGGTATAGAGTCCGTCGTGCAGCCAGGCGCGCCAGGTACCGGCACGGTGCCCAAGCGCGTCGATGATTGCTGCGTCAGCGTGGGTAACATCGGCACCGCTACGTCCTGCCGCATCAACCAGGCATGCCACCGCGTCACAACGATACCAATCATCGGCATTCAACAGCAGCACGAAGTCGCCGAAGGCGAGCGCGAGGCCCTTGTTCATGGCGTCGTAAATCCCGTCGTCCGGTTCGCAGACGTAGTAGTCGATATGCGCCGCAGCGTCTTCGATGATCGCAAGCGTGGCGTCGCTGGAAGCACCGTCGATGACGATGTACTCGATGTTGTCGTAGCTCTGCGCGAACACCGATGCCATGCATTGGGCGAGGGTCGCCGCGCCGTTGCGGACCACGGTGATGATCGAAACGAGCGGCTGCGTCATGGGGCGATCGTGCACCGTCCCGTGCAGGCGCCGTCCGCCCTCGGCCCGCCGCAATGGATGCTCGGGCGCGCGTCGATGACGCGCGCAGACCTGACTCGCGTTACCAACAGCCAACGGGTCGTTCGAGTGTTCGGTCATGCCATTGCCAGCGCGCGAAACGTCGCGTGCGTCGCCAGCAGTTCGTCATAGCTGCCGACCGCGTCGATGACGCCGTCGCGCAGGAACACGATGCGATCACAGCGGCGCACGGTCGATAGACGGTGCGCGACCATGAGGATAGTGCGGTCGCCCTTGAGCGCCTCGACCGCCGCGATGACTGCTGCTTCAGTAGTGTTGTCCAGGGCCGAAGTGGCTTCGTCCATGATCAGGATATCAGGGTTGTGGTAGAGCGCACGGGCGATAGCGATGCGCTGGCGTTCACCGCCGGACAGACGGATGCCGCGTTCGCCGATCGGGGTGTCGAGGCCGCGTGGCAGGCGGGCGAGCAGGGCGCCGAGCTCGGCTGCTGCTGCCGCGCGCGCCACACCCGCTTGATCGACCACGGCCGGGTCGAGACCCAGCGCGATGTTTTCGGTGAGTGTGCCATCGATCAGGAACAGGGCCTGCGGCACGTAACCGAGATGGGCCTGCCAGGCGTCGAGTGCGCCACGGATGTCTTGGCCGTCGACGGTAATCTTGCCGCACAGCGGGTCAAGAACGCCAAGGATGACATCGATGAGGGTCGATTTGCCGGCGCCACTGGTACCGACAAAGCCGACCGCTTCGCCACGCGCAATGCGCAGGTTGACGTCGCGCAGGCTGTCATGGGCCGCACCTGGATAGCGATGGCCCACGCCATGCAGTTCTATGTGTTGATGAAACGGCAGTGGCACGATGGCTTGCGGGGGTTCGTCGATCAATGGTTCGAGGCTACGCAGTCCCTCATACACGATGTCCAGCGAGGCCGCGTTGTGGCGTACTTCGGTGAAGGTGTCCATGAGGCCGCGCACCGCGCCTTTCATGCGCGTCAGGGCGACCGCGAAGACACTCAGGGTGGCGATGATTTCCTGGTTGTCGCTGCCCAGCTGAAACAGCATCAGGGTCACGCCTAGCAGTCCGAAGATGCCAGTCAGTTCGATCAACTGCGGGATCGCGCGCTGCACCAGCTGCATCGTGCGTTGAATGCGGAACACGTTGAGCAATGCCGTGCGCAGACGCGCGACGAAATGCGCGGCACGGCCGAGCACCATGATTTCCTTCACGCCGCCCAGGCCTTCGGTGACACTGCGGATGACCATGCCACGCTGCGCCTGGGCCTCGACGCCGAGCCGTTTGACGCGGTTCTGCAGCAGGGTCGCGATGCCGATACCGACGCCGAGAAAGCCGGCCAGCCAAGCCATCACCCGTAGATCGAGGATCGCGATCAAGACCGCGCTGATGCCGAACAGGATAAAAATATTACTGATGAATTCGACCATCGGCATCAGCACCCGCACCGCCAGCTGCGAACACTCCTGGTTGATATTGCGTTGCAGCTCGGACGAGTTGTTGCGCAGATGGAAAATATAGGGCGCTCGCAGATAGGCCGAGAACAACCGCATGCCGAGCTTCAAGGCGCGGGTCTGGGCAAAGCGTGCCTTCCAATAGGCGAGAAATACCGCGTAACCCGTCTTGATTGCGTACAGCGTGAACATGCTCAACCCGCCCCACACCAGCAGGTGCTCGCGGCTTAACCACGCACGCCAATAGGGCGAGAGCACTGCGTGCAGCGCCGGGTTGTCGAGCAATTTTTCTGGATAGGCGAGCGCTGTGATGTAGAGCGGTACGATGGCGACACCGGCCATTTCCAGTAC
>JANLSI010000897.1:0-3209 GCA_031362345.1 Pseudomonadota bacterium | reverse complement strand
ATCATGCACTTGGAAAACTACCCGAGCCAGAACTCACCCACAGGTTTTACTGACGAACCTTTTTATTTGGGGCGCCCGGAAGGATTCGAACCTCCGACCCCCTAGTTCGTAGCCCCGAACTGGAATGCCAACTTGCTGATTTATTTACTGACTAGGCGGTCGCGCCCGTTGCAATTCGCACGACCAATCAGCATTCAGCCGCAGCGAGACCGGCAAAAGTTCGGCAGGTATTCGTTAGCCAAAAATAGACCGTCAAAGGGCCAAGCGTCTCTATCTTGAACACCTATAACGAGCTGCGTTACAGTACGAATCGTGATCCGGACATTTAAGAATACGGAAACGGAAGCCGTCTGGGACGGGCGTGTGGTCCGGGGATAACCCGGTGATATTCAGGCCGTCGCGCGTCGAAAGCTGCGTATGCTGCACGCCGCCCAGAATGTTCAGGATCTGAGGGTGCCCCTAGGCAATCGCCTTGAAGCGCTCTCGCGTGACCGGAAATACCAGCACAGCATTCGCATCAACGACCAATGGCGGATCTGCTTTGTCTGGAAGGCCGATGGGGCCTACAACATCGAGATCGTTGAGTACCACTGAGACCGACAATGGCCAAGAAACTGCCTAACGTTCATCCTGGCGAGGTGCTCGCCGAGGAATTTCTCGCTCCACTTGAGCTGAGCCAGAATGCGCTCGCTCGTGCGCTGGCTGTTCCTCCTAGACGAATCAACGAGATAGTGCTCGGAAAACGCGCCGTCACGGCAGACACCGCACTGCGTTTGGCCCAGTATTTTGGTACCACTCCCGAATTCTGGATGGCATTGCAAGCGGCTTACGATTTGGAAGCAGCAGGACAAGTGCTTGGGGGCACGCTCAAGCAGCGAATTCGCCCTCGCGCTGCCTAGGGGCGGCAGTCTGTTGGCGCCAACACAGGAGAACTCAGGCGGCGACAGTCGTCCGGGGACTTAGCGCATTGAATCTAGTCGCCGATATCGGCGACCAGTTCCAATGCAGGCATAGCCGTCAATATGCAGACTTCGTCGTGTTCAGACGTATCGCCGCTCGCGCCGACCGACCCGACGATTTCGCCATTTGTCCGCCGGAGCAGTACGCCACCGGGTAGAGCCACCATGCCGTGGGCCAGAATTGCCGATAGCGCGGCAAAGAAACCCGGCAGGAGCCCGGCCCGGCGTTCCAGTTCGCGTCCGCCGAAGCCCATGGCCCTCAAAAGCTGCTGCGCGCCCGCGTGATGCCGGCACCGTATAAGGCCGAGCGCGCGAAGGTCGACCTCGACCTTAAGTAATGTGGCAATCGATGACCACTTGCGCGCGAGAAGTGCTGCCGCACGGTAAGTGACGCTGTACAGAGATCACTCCACGAGGCGTGCAACATTTGCCGCACAGTCAGCGGACCGTCATTCTCACGCTAGCCGGACAGTGCAGAGCGCGGCTGTAGAAAGGAGCATCGTCTATGAAAATTGGTTTGGTTTTCGTCAATGCTGGACCCTTCAGTGAACCCGATCTTTTCAGAACGCTGGCCCTTAGCGCCGAAGACAATGGGTTCGAATCGCTGTGGACTGTCGAGCACGTGGCTATCCCGGACGGGTTCCAAAGCTCCTATCCGTACACGGCCAGCGGCAAGCTGGGAAACATGGACGAGTTTCTGCTGTCCGATCCGCTCGTGCATCTCGCCTTTGCCGCTTCGATTACCAAGAGAATTCGTTTTGGGACTGCTGTCATGTTTGGCCCGCTGAGGAGTCACCCGAAACCCGTTCAGGCCGGTGGCGTCCCTATTGTGGTGGGAGGCCATTCCCCAGCGGCCGTGCGCCGGGCCGCCAGATTGGGGGACGGATTCTTCCCCGCGGTCGGCAAACTCAACGGGCTGAATTGGGAAGTCGATGCCGCCGCACCGGAGCGCCTCCGCGCACTCATAGAGGCGCTCAAAACCGAATGCGCCACCATCGGCCGCGATTTTTCGACGATGGAAGTTTCGTGTATCGGGCCCGCGCATGTAGACACGATAAACAAACTGCGAGAAATGGGCATGTCACGGGTGGTGCTTGGACCGCCGGCATTTGAGCCGACCTCCTTGCGCAGCAGGCTTGAAAAGATCGGAAGGGAGGTCATTGCGCGGTTACCTTGAAATG
The DNA here is from genome assembly GCA_031362345.1 of Pseudomonadota bacterium. Taxonomy (GTDB): domain Bacteria; phylum Pseudomonadota; class Gammaproteobacteria; genus JADJYF01. The sequence continues at coordinate 1,069 of JANLSI010000897.1, read as the reverse complement.
CTGCGTGCCGCGACGGCAAACAGGATAAATTTCGACACGAAGCGTGGGCGGTGTCCCCCGCCGCTCTCGCAACGCGCAGGGGTTCGGGACGGACAGAACACTTACCGGACACTCGATACACCAGCGACGACAATAGCCCGTCTGCCGGTGTCCAGCCTGACTGATGTCAGCATCGACCGCTAATCCTTCTATCGCCGCCCGCGCTGGGCGGAATCGGCCGGCCAAGGGCCCGTCCTTGCACACTCTGCACAACGCGCTTAGACGCCGAAAGCCTCGGCCAACTCGTCGATGGCCGCACGGGTGTCGTCGATCAAGTCCCATAGATCGGGTACTTGCTCGCGGCAGGCGACATAGCCGAACACGACGCGCTCGCGGTAACTGATGACAGTCATGTTCAAGCCCATGCCATCGCTTACGGTCGACACCGGCACGAGCGCGGTGAGCTCGGCGCCCGCCAGATAGAGCGTTTCGCGGCTACCTGGCACGTTGGAAATCACCACATTACTTATCGGCGTGACCTGATCGGCCAGGCGCAGGCGTGCCACGGTGCGTGCAGCCTGAGCGGCGACCGCCGGCGCAGCAAATTTAGTGAAGTCCTGCAAAAGGCTGGCAGGGATGGCGTTGTGGATCTGTTTGGCATTCTGCATCGAGCTGCGGATGCGATCCAACCGCACACGCGGGTCCGGCGTGTCAGTGGCAAGTTCGCTGAGCATCGACGAGACGTGGTTACTATAGATTTCTTCTTCCTGGCCGGTGCGCACCGAGACCGGCACCATGGCGATCAGGGGCTGCTCCGGCAATGCACCCTTGCGTAGCAAGTAGAGCCGTAATGCGCCGGAGCAAACGCTCATCACGACATCGTTGAGCGTTGAACCGGCGGCTTGCTTGATGCTTTTCAAGCGCTCGAGCGCGACGGGCGCGAACGCCACGCGCCGATGCGCGGAGACCGTGCCATTGAAAGGCGTGCGCGGTGCAATCATCACCGCGCTGGCCAGGTGCTCGATCGCCCCACCCGACAACCAGCGCGACAAGCGCGCGTCTGCACGACCGGCGTCTTGCCCGCTCATCC
>JANLSI010000841.1:0-3829 GCA_031362345.1 Pseudomonadota bacterium | reverse complement strand
TGCTGGCGCAAGCGTGTCTTGCGCTCGGCAGGTGCCGGCAATTCCGTGAATGGTAGCCAGCTCGCGACTTCGGCGGCACTCAAGATCGCGGACTGGGCAGACCGCTCGCCATTCGACCCCGCGCCGGTGCATTCATCGTGCCCAGAATCTTCGCAAATCTCCTGCAGCGAAGGCTTTTGGCGTTTCATCGTTGCGACTCCGGTTATCGTTCGGAAAGCGCCATTCGATCCCATTGCTCGGGCCACGGCGCAACCGGGCGAATGTGAAGCATTGCCGGATGAGGCTGCGCAGGCGCCTAAACTACAGTGATTAAGGGCGGCTCGTGCTTGGCGCTGAGTGCCTCAAGGGTATCACCGACGAGCGCCGGAAGCGGGGTAGGATCAGTATTGTGTTGGGCTGCAGCGGCTGCGGCGGTCGTGAGCACCGATTGAAATATCTTGGTCTTCAGGGCAACTCCGATGGACGGCGTATTGCCGGTCTTTTCGCCGGGCGCCGACTGCTTCAGGGTGTCCATCAAACCCTTTAGGAATCCGCCGATGACATCGAGCGCCTGGTGCATAGCCTGGGGATGAGTATGCAGGGCGTCACGGTGCGCGGCCGGCAGGCGGCCGTTTGTTCCGTGTTGCGCTGGTGTCGACGTCTGGATGCCAGTGAGCACGGGCGTGAGTGGCGAGGCGCTCGCCTCAAGGCGCTCGGCGTCCGATCCTTGCTGGCCGCCGTCGGCCGCGCTCGAAGTCGGTTGCCCGAGGGCGGGTGACGGGCTCATCTGCGAATAAGTCAGCATTTCCTCGAGGTGCATGCCCACGCCTAAATTCGCGAGCTGGGCGCCATCCATCTTGAAGCGCTCGGCGATCGCAAACGCGTCTGCGACATTGCCAGCGAAGAAATCCTGCGCGATAGCACTGACTTGATCGACCACACTGGCGATAGCACGCAATTCGTCCGCGCTTAGATCGCCGTTGATCAGCAGCGAGATCTCGCTGGAGTTCTCGCTCTGCAAGCGCAATTGCGACAGCAGAGTGTCGCCGGCCTCGAACGCGGTTGACGCAAAGGCCACTGACGCCTGACTTTTGAACTTGAGTTGAACCGTATCGCCTTGTTGGGTGGTGAGAAAAAGCGAGGCGTCACCCGAGCGCTGATAGCGCAAGGTCGTAGCGCTGGGCGCCGGCTGGTCTTCGCTGATGGTTGGCGACTTCTCCATCCGCGCGGGCAGGGTCGCCGGGCTTGCACTGCGGTGGAAGGTCGGGCGCCGGTCGCGCCGGACAGCATCGCTCAGCCCTGACGTTCCCGAACGCTCGGTCCTTTCAGGATCGGCCAGCAGCTCACCGCCAACCCGAAGGTGCTGGAAAAGCCGAGCCGTCAAGCTCGTCGCTGTCGCCGTGCCGATTGATTCCATCGCGATTGCCTGCCAAGACATACAAATTGAACGGGCATATCGGTGTCGGCCGTTTGGCGCCAGGGTTTAGCTCGAGTTGCCAGGCCGATCTTCAGCCGGCCCTTGTCGCTAGTCTATTCACCCTCAACAATGGGCAACATTGAAGATTGGGAAATGATATGGCCATGTCCACGACTGCTTACGCGCCCCTCACAGACATCGACGCCCTGGTGGTCGGTGCCGGCTTTGCCGGTTTATACATGCTCCATCGCCTACGCGGCATGGGCTTGTCGGTGCGCGTCATCGAGGCCGGTGGCGGTGTCGGTGGCACCTGGTATTGGAATCGCTATCCGGGTGCGCGTTGCGATGTCGAAAGCGTGGAATATTCCTACGGCTTTTCCGAGCAACTGCAGCAGCAATGGCAATGGAGTGAGCGTTACGCGGCGCAACCGGAAATCCTGCGCTACCTGGAACACGTCGCCGAACGATTCGCGCTCTATCCCGACATCCAATTCAATACCCGGGTGCTGGCGGCGCACTTCGACGCAGACACGGCGCGCTGGCGGGTAACGACCGATAGCGGCAGCTACCATGCCCGCTATTGCGTGATGGCGACCGGCTGCCTGTCCTCGGCCAATATGCCCGACCTGCCCGGTCTCGCGCACTACCAGGGCCGGGTCTTGCACACCGGGCGCTGGCCCCACGAAGCGGTCAGCTTCGCCGGCCAGCGGGTAGGACTGATAGGCACGGGGTCTTCGGGTATCCAGGTTACGCCTGAGATCGCCAAGCAGGCCCAGCATCTGTATGTTTTCCAGCGCACCGCGAACTGGTCGGTGCCAGCGCGCAATACCGTGATCGAGGCCGCGCAAGTGGCGGCGGTGAAAAGCGACTACCAGGGCTATCGCGCGCGCCAGCGCAAACTCGGCGCGGCCTGCCATCTGCCGCCCAATAAGCAGTCGGCCTTGGCGGTCGAGAGCGAGGAACGCGAGCGCATCTACGAACAATGGTGGACGCGGGGCGGGCTATCATTCCTGGGTGCCTTCGGCGATCTAATCTTCGACCAGCGCGCCAATGACACCGCCGCCGACTTCATTCGCGCCAAGATCAGCGCGACGGTGCGCGACCCTCTCGTCGCCGCGAAGCTGACTCCTGAGCATGCCCTCGGCTGCAAGCGGGCCTGCTCGGACTCGCAGTATTATGAAACCTTCAATCGCGACAATGTGACCTTGGTCGACTTGCGCGTATCGCCATTGCAAACCTTCACCGCCAAAGGCCTTCGCACAGCTGACGCCGACTACGATCTCGACGCCGTGGTGTTCGCGACGGGTTTCGATGCGATGACGGGCGCGCTCGAACGAATCGACATACGCGGTACGGATGGCCTGACCCTGAAAGATAAATGGGCGGCCGGCCCGCGCACGTATCTCGGCCTCGCCACCGCCGGCTTCCCGAATTTCTTCATCATTACTGGGCCCGGCAGCCCATCGGTGCTGGCCAGCATGACCGTTGGCATAGAGCATCATGTCGAGTGGATAGCCGAGTGCATAGACTGGCTCGGTAGGCAGGGTGCAACGCGCATCGAGGCCGCTCGCGAGGCGGAAGACGCCTGGGTGGAGCACGTCAACACGGTGGCTGCCAGGACGCTCATGCAGGGCTGCAACTCTTGGTATGTCGGGGCCAATATTCCCGGTAAGCCGCGTGTGTTTCTGCCCTATGTCGGCGGTTTCCCACGCTACGAAGCGAAGTGCAGCGAAGTCGCGGCGAAGGGCTACGAAGGGTTCAAGCTGGCGTGAAGCGCGGCGCAGTCGCGCCATTGAATACACCGCGTGCTGTCATCAGGAGTGCGACATGCCCGATTTCCGCATTGGCCTTTGTTATGACTTTCGCAATCCGCTCGACTCCGGTATTTCCATGCCGAGTCTTTACGCGGCGGTCATGGACCAGATCGCATGGGCCGACGAGGTCGGCTTCGATCTGATCTGGTTTACCGAGCATCACTTCGTCGCAGACGGTTACCTGCCAAGCTGGATCCCGGTCGCCGCCGCCGCAGCGGCACGTACTCGGCGTGTGCGTTTTTCGTCGGACGTCTGTCTGCTGCCATTCAATAATCCGGTGCGGCTGGCCGAAGATCTGGCGGTGCTCGATAACCTCTCCAATGGACGTGTCGAAATCGGTGTCGGCCTTGGCTACGCGCCCCATGAATTTCATGGCTTCGGCTTGCCGGTGGCACGACGGGTGTCGATGTCGGACGAAGCTCTTGAGGTCTTGCGCTTATGCTTCAGCGGTCAGCGCTTCAGCTTCAAGGGCAAACGCTACGAGTTCAACGATGTACGCATCACCCCGGGCTATGTCCAGGCGGGTGGACCGCCGCTGTGGGTCGCGGCGATGTCGCGCGCGGGTGCGTTGCGTGCCGCACGCTTCGGTTGTCACCTGTTGCCACAGGGCGATCGCACG
>JANLSI010000839.1:0-5652 GCA_031362345.1 Pseudomonadota bacterium | reverse complement strand
TCCTGTTCGAGGTGGATATCGGTGGCGCGCGCTTTGACGCCCAGGGCCAGAATTTCTTCGACCAGGCGAATCATGCCGGTAGCCTGGGCGTCGTCTTCTTCGCTATCGCCGAGGATGCCCTCGCGCATGATGCTGTCGATGGTTTCTTCGATGGAGCTGCGTTGCGCGTAGTGGCGCTCAATGGCATCGATGAGGTCGGCTTCCGGTGCGGTCGCGACATCCAGGCGCAGGCCGGTGGCGCGCTCCAGCGCATCGATGGCCACCACGTTCAAGGCGTTGCTGAGAACAACCGTCAGGATATCGCCATCACGACGCACAGGCAGGGCACGATGGCGTTTGGCAAGTTCGTGCGGCACGAGCGCCAACACCGCATCGTCGACCACCGTGGTGGCGACATCGATGACTTCGGAATTAGCCTCATCGGCCAGTGAACTGGTGAGGGCTTCGGCGGTGACAAAACCGAGCGCGATCAGGCTCTCGCCCAGCATCTTGCCCTGGCGACGCCCTTCGCGCAGCGCGAGGTCGAGCTGCGGACGACTAATGAGGCCGGCCGCAAGCAGGCGTTCACCCAGCGGTCGCTTGGCGCTGGCCGCCGGGACCGCGGTACTGGCAGCGGCGGGCACTGGACCGTTCATCGCGCGTTGAGGATGAATTTAGTTGGACGCGACGTGCACAAACAGCACAACGTTGGTCGCGGTGGCCGCTGGTGCAGCGCCGGTGCTGGTCTTGACACGACCGCGGGCAAACCAGGCAGCGGCACCGGCCGTCGTAGCACCATCCTTGTCCAGCGCATCGCTGACCCGCATCGCCTGATCGGCGGTCAGGCCATCCACCTGGATGAAAGATGACACACCGGTGGTATCGGCCGTGCCGTTACCATCGAAGTCAAACTGGTTGGCGGCCGCGGTGCCGGTGGTGACCAGGAAATTGCTGCCGGGCCTGAACTGATTGACCAGTTCCTGGCCCATGTAGGGCCCTTTCCAACCGGGCACAGCCGTACCCTGCCGCAGCAGCTGGTGCTGATTGGCGTTGGCCGACAGGGCGTTATGCACCGGAAACTGTCCGGTGTCTTTGTAATAAGACGTTACCGCGCTGCGTATGGTCGAAACATCCTCGACAAAGGCGCTAATGCGCGATTCCCGTATCGCATCAAAAATGCGCGGCGTCGCCACGGCGGCAAGAATGCCGATGATGGCCAGCACACCGATCATTTCCACCAAGGTAAAGCCACTCTGCTTGGACTTCATCGCTAGATACTCCGCATAAATTTGGACGACGTGACGGTGGCCGCGTTGGCGCTTCTCAGGGCGCAACTTGCCGGCAGTGATGGAAATAGCGGCACACAGTCAATGCAGCTTTAAGGCGGGCGATGTTGAGCACGGAAGCAATGTTGACGGGCGGCAGCGGCTGAACCTGCGCTGCGCGAGGATCGGCGCCGCTGGTGCGCGGTCGCCGAATTGACCGGGGATATCGGGGCAGACGCCACCGTCGCGCCCCTAGGGGGCGAGACGGTGTGCGCGAATTTCAGCTCGCCTTCTGGCTGGCGTTGAAAAGCTTCAGATAATCGGGCGACAACTTGTCGACGCCCTTGCTCGCCGCGTGTTCTGCGATCTTGGCGCCAACCGCCGCGGTCAACTCACCGCGGAACACGTCGTTGTTGTCACGCAGCCAGTCTTCCGAGGCCTGGCGATTGACGTTCAGCTTGTTGATCTTCGGGATCGCGAAGCGCGCGATGAGTTCGTAAGAGCGCTTGGTCTCTGCCCAATCGGCCCAGTGGTGATCGAGATGCAGGAAGGCGCCAAACCCACCTGACTGCGCGGTGAGGCGTTCAACCTGGGCGATGTAATCATCGACCGTGCCGATGACGGCGAAGCCGCTGTCGATCATGTAATCGACCGGGTCGACACCGGGCGGCGTGCCCAGCGGCAGCGCCGCGACCTTGGACATGTAGTCGACCCAGCGCGCCAGACCATAACGACAATTAGCGCGCGCCTTGTCGCGCGTCTCGGCAACATGCACCGGGCCGACCAGGCGCCAGTTGGCGCGGTTCATGGTGTGACCATGCTCAGTGGCGGTTTCCACCGCGATATCCCAATTCGCCGCCAGCGCATTGAAGGCGCCGGCCGAGGTCGCACCGATCGACAACAGGCCCAGACCGTGTTTACCGGCCGCGCGCGCACCAGTCGGTGAGACTTGATTGGCCACCGTCATCTCGATGCCGTTGGGGCTATAGGGCAGAAACTGCAGCGACGCGTTCTTCAATTCGAACCAGTCGGTCTTGCAGTCGACCGTCTCGCCGTTCAACAAGCGCACCAGCGGCTCGATGGCTTCTTCCATGCGATCCCGTACGCGCGGTGTCGGGATCGCCTGCATGTAGGCATCGGCCGGCAGCGAACCGGGACCGACACCAAACATCGCGCGACCACGGGTCATGTAATCGAGCTGACGAATGCGATCGGCAAGGATATAAGGGTGGTGATAGGGCAGCGATGCGACACCGGTACCGAGTCGGATACTGCGCGTGCGTTGCGCGGCGGCGGCGATGAACAGCTCCGGGCTTGCAGTGATTTCCCAACCGCCGGAATGATGCTCGCCTATCCACGCCTCGTCGTAGTTAAGTTTGTCCAGCCACTCGACCAGATCCATGTCGTGCTCAAGGGCGAGGATGGGATTCTCGTCCGGCGGCGTGTGGGGGGGAATGAAAGATCCGAATCTCAGCCGTGATTGCGCCATGGGGTTTACTCCTTCTAATGGGTCTTGGGGCGGTGCGCGCGCAACGCGCGCCGACTTTCAAGCGTCGAATCAGCACGTGATATGCACACCTGCGAATTGCTCTGGGTGAGGCGACGCGACTGTGTCAGCCGGCGCACACTTCAGGCCAGAATATCCGCCCTGTAAGGTGAAATCGAGCGGATGCGTACGCAAAGATCGGAAAGCACCGAGCACCACAGGCGCACTGCCCGCAGCGCACGCTCCCCATTCGGGGAGGATCAATCTGCTGGGGATGGTGCGTCCTGCGCGTGGCTGTCGCGAACGAATCAGTCCCCCAGCGCCAACCCTCACTCTCGGCCCTGGGTTCGATAATCGCCGAAGTCCCGATCGCGCTTGGTGAGTGCCGCCGTCAGATCGGCGCGCAACTCCTGCATATGGGCCTGGGTGGATTGAGTCAGCATACCCATCTGTTGCAGTTCTGTGCCGGCCCGGATGCCGGCGCGTAAGCCCATCGCGTCCATCTGTCTATGCACGGCGCGCTTGTTGATCTGTTGGATGTCGGCCGGCACGCGTGCCACGCGTTCGGCGATGGCGAGTACTGCATTCTCAAGTTCGGCGGCTGGATACGCACGATTGGCAAAGCCGCATTCGACGGCCTCGATACCACTGATCGAATCACCGGTCAGCATCATTTCCATGGCACGGCGCATACCCACCAGCCACGGATAGAATTGATTATCCGGCGGACTCATGGAGCGCACCACCGGGTAGCCGATTTGCGCGTCTTCGGCGACATAGACCAGGTCGCAGCCGGTCGCGAGTTCCGTCCCGCCAGCCAGGCAATAGCCGTGCACCTGGGCAATCAGCGGTGTGGCCAGATCCCACATGCGAAAGCAGCCCTCGACCACATGCCGTGGCCAGTTGCCGAGTCCGCCAGCGCTATGCCAGGGCTGCCCTTCGGCGACATTGGTCTTCAAATCGTAACCCGCGCAAAAGCTTGAGCCGGCGCCGCGGATCACGATCACCGCCACGCCCTCGTCGCGATCGGCCGCCTCCAGCGCATCAAACAATTCCGTGCGTAGCGCGTTCGATAAGGGGTTGCGCTGGTCGGGCCGGTTGAGGGTGATGCGCCGCACTTTCGGGCGCGGGTCATCGAGCAGAATCAATGCATAGTCCATGGTCATTCCCCGCCATTTGCGTGCCGAGATTAGAACCATCTCTCGGCGCGATCCGCAAGCAGTCCCACGGGCGCACTCTCGCGTGGCCCCGAGCAGGCTGCTAACGGTAGACTTGCGCAAGCGGAGCGCGCCCCTATCGGCAGCAAGCGAGGTTAGCCGTTGAATAATGCCGTGAATGATATCGACTGGAGCCAGCTCATCCACGCGCATCGGGTGCACGGCAGTCTCTATCATGACGAGGCCATTTTCGCGCAGGAACTCGCGCGTATCTGGTATCGCGGCTGGGTATACGTCGGTCACCAAAGCGAGATCCCCAACCCCCACGACTTCGTCATGAAAAGCATCGGCCCGCAGCCCGTGTTAATGACCCGCGACGGTGCGGGGCAGATACACCTGCTGTTGAACCGCTGTCCCCATCGTGGCAATGAAGTGTGCGTCGAGCCGCGCGGCAATCGCCGCAGCTTTGTCTGTCCGTTTCATGCCTGGTCCTTCGGCAGTGACGGCACTCTGCACAGCGTCGCGTTTCCCGATGGCTATGCTGAAATTGATCGCAATGCGCTCGGCCTCGGCCGTGTCGCGCGCGTGGCCGCCTATGGCGGCTTCGTGTTCGGCTCGTTCGCCACTGAAGGCCCGTCGTTATTGGATTACCTCGGCGCCGCCGCCGAAACCATCGACCGCCTGCTGGCGTTCTCACCCGCAGGAGAAGTTGAATTGACGACTGGCTTTCTGCAACACCGCGTCAAAGCCAATTGGAAATTCGTGCTCGAAAACGAAACCGACGGTTATCACCCGGCCTTCGTCCATTCGTCGATCTTCGGCGTGACCGACAGCGGCCTCGCTAAGCTGTACGGCGCGAACTCACTGGCCGTCAGTCGCGATCTCGGCAATGGTCATAGCGAACTCGATCTGCGACCCGAGTTTCGTCGCCTCGGACAGCCACTCGGCTGGTTCGGCACCAGCAGCGAACGCTACCCGGACTATGTCGCGTCCATGGCCCGCGCCCACGGCGACCAAAGTGCCCGCCAGATCCTGATCGATGGCACGCCCCACGTCATGATCTTTCCCAATCTGTTCATTGCCGAGATTCAAATCTTTGTTCTGCAGCCGCGCGCAGTCGACGACACCGTGCAGCATGTCACTGCGCTACAGTTCAAAGGCGCGCCGGAATTGAATCGACGCCTGCGTCAACAGACCATGGGCTCGGTGGGACCGGCCGGCCTTCTGCTGGCCGACGACTCGGTGATGTACGAGCGCACGCAACGCGGCGTGCAGGCGCGCGACCCGCAATGGCTCTATCTCGGCCGTGGCCTGCACCGCGAACGACGCGATGAGCAAGGCTTCGTGATTGGCGACGCCAGCGACGAAGTGCCGTCGCGCGGCATCTGGCGGCATTACCGGCAGTTGATGGAGACCGGGTCGTGAGTACGCCTGAGTACGCGCGCGAACTGCTGGACGAAGTCACGCGCTTCATCTACTACGAAGCACGTCTGCAGGACGAACATCAATACGCCGCGTGGGAAGCGCTATGGAACGACGATGGCATCTACTGGGTGCCGGCCAATGGCGAAGGTGAAGATCCGGAGCGCGAGATGTCGATCATTTACGACAATCGATCGCGCATCGCGCTACGCGTGCGACAGTTGATGAGCGGCCGCCGCTATGCGCAGCAGCCGGTCTCGCGACTGAGACGACTGATCTCGAATATCGAGATGATAGAGGTGACCGGCGAGGCCATGAGCGTCGCCTGCAACGCGCTGGTGTT
>JANLSI010000794.1:0-1747 GCA_031362345.1 Pseudomonadota bacterium | reverse complement strand
CGTGCGCAAGCGCCGCTACTCTGGCACGCAAGATCGGCTGGTCGGCTGGCTCTCGGCGCACATTTATCTGGGCGCGTCGCTGATTGTCATCACCACCCTGCACAGCGGCTTTCAGCTCGGCTGGAACGTCCATTCGCTGGCCTATGTGTTGACTTTGCTGGTGGTGACGAACGGCTTTTATGGTTTGTACGTCTATCTCGTTTATCCGCGCGAGCTGGCCGCCAATCGTGCCGGCATGACACGCGAAGCGATGATCTCTGAAGTTGCCGAACTCGATCGCGAATGTCTGAGCTTGGCCGACCAGGTCGACAAAGAAGCGCATAAGGTCGTGTTGCAGTCGATCGAGGAAACCGTGCTCGGCGGCGCGGTGCTGGAACAGCTGTTCGGCGATCCGGCACGGCGTTCGGCGAGCGCCGGCATCAATAAGAGTCTTGAGCAGATGCGCGAGAAGATCGAGGCGCGCGTCGCGCGCGGGGTGCCGCAGCTGCAAAATCTTGAGCATCAGGATGCCACCGCCATCTCGTTTCTGGCCGAGCATATGATCGTCGATGGCGGCGGGCCGCAACGACTGGAAAAAATCACGCAGTTGTTCGGACTGATCACGCGCAAACGCGCTATGGTCGAGCGCATTCAGCGCGACATCCAACTGCAATCACGTTTGGCGTTCTGGTTGTATCTCCACGTGCCGCTCTCGATAGGCTTGTTGGCCGCACTGTTGTGCCACGTGTTTGCTGTGTTCTTTTATTGGTAGACGGCGATGCGCATCCTCGTTCGTTACGTCACCCACAAGTCTAAGCTCAACGACACCCTGCAGGAGGTGCCGTTGCAGGGCGCGCGGCTGAAGATCGGTCGCGGCACGGATCAGGACATTCACCTGGCGAATCTGCGCGTGGCGCTGGCGCACGCCGAGCTGATTGAAGGTCAGGATGGCAAGCTACGTCTGCAATGCCATCTGGCCGCAGGTTTTCATTACAACGGCGATATCGTGCAGTCGGCGGTACTGACGGCTGGCGATCGCGTCGAACTCGGTGGCTACAATATCCGCGTCGGCGACGCGGCCGGCTGCAATCTGGTGCTGGAGATTGCCGAGGACAATTCGGCACGCGGTCGCGAGATGGAGGCGGCGCTGCTGAAACGTGCGCGTCTCGATCTGGCCGCCGCCGGACTGCGCAAACGGCCCTGGGCCGTGGCCATTGCCGGTTTTATTCTGGCCGCGTTCCTGCTCGTACCGTTCGTTGCCGCGACCATACCGGCGGCCGGCAAGTGGCTGCGTCTGCTGCCGCTGCTGCCCTCGGACCACGCCTGGCAGAGCGGCGCGGTGAGTGACGCCCATGCCCACTTCGGCGTGAACTGCAATTCTTGTCACACCATTCCTTTCGTGCCGATACGCAACACGGCTTGTCTGACCTGTCACCAGAACACCGCCCACCATGTCGACAACGAGATTCTCAAGACCGGGTTGTTCAAGGGCCAGCGCTGCGCTTCCTGTCATCACGAACACACTGGCAAGCGTTCGCTGGTCCGTCAGGATGAAGCCTTATGCGTGAGCTGCCACCGTAACTTGAAGGATAAGCGCGCAGCGACAGCGATTCTCGACGTGCGTAACTTCGGCGTCGACCACCCGGAATTCCGCACGACCCTCGTGCATCAAACAAATGGTGTGCCGGTCGCGGTGCGCGTGGCACTGTCCGATGCCAAGCGTTTGCGTGAGGCGCCGGGTGTCGAGTTTTCGCACAAAGGGCATCTG
>JANLSI010000790.1:0-2209 GCA_031362345.1 Pseudomonadota bacterium | reverse complement strand
GCCGCCACCGGCCGCAGCGCCGAACATCGCGGCTCGATCGCCAACGAAATGTTTGCACTGATAGCGCGCCTGTGGAACGAGGAATCGGTGACTTTCGAAGGCCGCTACTTTCAGTACAAGAACGCCACTATCGCGCCACGGCCGGTGCAGCAGCCCTTGCCGCTGTGGATAGGCGGCACCAGCGATGCGGCGATCAAGCGCACGGCCAAGCTCGGCACGGGCTGGATTGGCGGTATTGCCAGCGTCGACGAGGTGCGACTGACCATCACAGGTATCAAGACTGAGGCGGTGAAGCTCGGCCGTACGATAGACGATGATCACTACGGCACGTCCTTGGCATACCGCATCGGCAGCGCGGACGACGCGGCGGTACGCAATTCACCTTTCGTGAAGCGTACTGGCATCGGCGAGAACATCGACGTCAACCCACTGTTCTGCATCGGCAGCACGGCCGAGCTCACCGCCCGCCTGCGCGAATACGTGGCGGTGGGGGCGTCAAAATTCGTGTTATTCCCCATCGCCGACGGCGAGCAGGATATGGTCGATCAAACGCGACGGGTGATAGACGAGGTCAAACCGCTGATAGAGGGTCGCTGACAGCCCCTTCCCAGCGCGCGCCATACCGCCGCTGCTGCAGCGGTCAAGGCACTTGATAAGACCGGGTGGCCATGCGGTCGCAGAGGCAAGTGTTCAGCGCCGCGGCGGACGCGCTTCTCGCTCACGCGCTTCATTGACACGGGCGGTGCGGCCTTTCAGCATTGCGCCGTTCAGTTCGGAGATAGCCGCCTCGCCTTCAGCCTGGTTCGGCATCTCAACAAAACCAAAGCCCTTCGATCGTCCGGTTTCGCGATCGCTTACGATCTTGGCGCTGGTGACCTCGCCGTGCTGCTCGAAAGCGTCGCGGAGTTCTTCAGCGGTGATGTCATAGGACAGATTGCCAACATAGATATCCATACTTCATTGCCTCATGGAGCATGCCGTTCTGGGTCATTAGGCGTCTCCTGCCGACGGCATGGGAGCAGGGGACGGATTGTTCGATCAGATATTTCAGTTGCCGATGGGTGGCCACGCCATAGCGGCGAAAGGGCTAGGACCACGGACCTCATCGACAAGCGCGCTCCTGGTAGCGGCAATGGGACTTAGAACGCGCACCGACGGCGGCATTCACGACAAGATGATCGAAGGTCGGTAAACGGTTCAAGGCTCAAGTCGACAGCGCTGCGATAGTTCTGCTTTTACGGCTCGATCATAGACGGGCAAAATCGCGGCAGCAACGGAAAATCGCGTGCTAGAGCGCGCGGCAGACCGGGCCTCAGATGCGGTCGGTATCGGTGGGCTCTGCCACCACGCGGTTCTCGATATGCCCGAGCTTGGCAATCTCAATACGCACCACGTCGCCGAGCTTGAGAAACCGACGGGGGTCGAAGCCGATGCCGACACCGCTCGGCGTGCCAGTCAAGATCACATCACCTGCTTCAAGCGTGAAGGCCTGGGTCAGGGTCTCGATCTGTTCGTAGCAATCGAACACCAGATGACAAGTATTGGAATTTTGACGCAGCTCGCCATTGACCCAGGTCTTGAGATCGAGCGTGTGCGGATCGCCCACTTCGTCACTGGTGACGATGTAGGGACCGAAGGGCGCGTGGGTGTCGAAGGATTTGCCGAGGGTGAAGGTCTGGGCGCGCATCTGCCAGTCGCGCACGCTGACGTCGTTACACACCACGAAGCCGGCGATGACCTCATGGGCACGGGCGCGCGGTACATGGCGACAGCGGCGGCCGATAACAAAACCGAGTTCGCCTTCGTAGTCGAGCTTGTCCGACACGCGCGGCAGATGGATGGGCGCGTAGGGGCCATGGGCAGCGGTCGACTGCTTATTGAAGAACATTGGGAACTTGGGCGTTTCCAAGCCGGTTTCCTCAATGTGATCCTTGTAGTTCAAACCGATCGCGAGAATCTTGGGCGGTCGTAATACCGGCGCGCACAAGCTGACATTGCTGAGTGCGTAGCCGCTGCCGCTGGCGGCGGCCGCACGTTTCATGAGAGCAGGGCCGCCCTCGAGCAGGGTGAGCATGTCACCCGGCAGGCCGGCAGCGGTGAGATCGACGATGCGCTCGCCATCGACTCGGCCTAGGCGGGTGCGGCCTGCCTCGGTGAAGGTTGCCAGTTTCATCGTGCGTCCTCGGTTGGGCTCGTCGGGCAATTCCGT
>JANLSI010000733.1:0-10360 GCA_031362345.1 Pseudomonadota bacterium | reverse complement strand
GCTGCGCGTTGGCATGACTTCCGGGCCGATATCACTGCGCTGGGCGCGCGACTGCAGAGCGTGGATGCGTGGCAGGGCATGCTGGCGGATCTCGGCAACAATTCGCCGCCGACCTGGAATCTCACCGCTACGCTCATCGCCAATCGTGTGCCGCTCACGCCGGCGGTGCTCGCTATGTGGCCGCTGGTTGATCAGACCCTGTTGTTCGTACTGGTGCCGTTGGTGGTATGGCGGACCTTCGGCGTCACGGCGCTGCTCGCCTATGGCTTGGTGTACTGCGCCAACCCGCTCGCGTTTCTCGGCTGGACAGGCGGCAGCTTTGGGCGCGCAGACTGGTATGTGGCGCTGGTGTGTGGATTGTGTGCACTGACATCGCGTCGCCCGGCGTTGGCCGGGGCACTGTTCGCCTATGCCACCGCCTGTCGCGTGTTTCCGGCCTTGTTCTTGGTCGCCGCGCCGGTTTGCTTGTGGCTGCAAGCACGAGGTGGCGAGGCATGGCGCTGCGCGAGTGCCGGCGTTGCGCTGCTGGCGCTCATGCTGGTCGCGACCCTGCTCATGTTCGGCGTGGATATCTGGTCGGAATTCGCCACCGTCATGCAACTCCGCATCTCGCCCTATGGCGCCAATACCATCGGCCTGCACAAGCTTGCGGCCTGCTGGAACGTGCTCGATTGGCCGCGCTTCGCCGGCGGCCAGGATGCGCTGCGCGATGCCAGCCAGTGGCTGGAAACCCTGGCGGGAGATGCCGCCCGCCGTCAGGGTGTGACGCTCACCATCGGGCTGGCGCTGTGCAGCGCGGTGGCACTGGTCGTGCGGCGGCGCTCGGCCGCGTGCGCGACGACCTGGGTAGGGTTGGTGCTGTTGTATGTGTTGTTGACCCCCTTCACTTACTACTACGCGGTGCTGGCTTTGCTGCCGCTCGCGATCGCGACCAGCGCGGGTCGGTTGCGTGCGCTGTTGATGGCGATTGTGCTGCTTGGCGTACTGGCGTTGCGCGTGGTGTCGGTGCCGTTCGCGGCGGAGCGGGGACATGACACCGGCTTCTACGCGGTGTCGCTGTTGTCGAGCCAGGCGTTGCTGGTGATGTTCGCTGGCGCCCTGGCAGCGCTGGCGGTAGCGGATTGGCGCGCGGCGCGCGCTGCTGCGGACAGCACGCTCGTCGCCGCGTTCGCGCTCGCGAGTGCGACCGTCGCCTTGCTGCTGGCGGTGTACGGCTATCGACCGGTGCCGGCGAGCGTCGTGGATTTTCATGATCTCGCGAGCCTGGGGCCGCTTACCGGCAGTACTGGCGTGACGGTGCGAGAACGTGCCGCGACGGCGAGTTGGCCCGCGGGGCATTTCTTCGAACTGCGTTTCGCCGACCGCGCGCAAGCGCTCGGCGCCACGTTGGGAGCGCTGCCCGCCAGTCGTTACCGCGCGACCTTGGTGATGACGGCGGCGCCCGGTTATGGGCGCGCTGAGGTCCATCTCGGTGCGCAGGGGATGACCATCGATGGTCGTCGCGGCGATGGGCGTGCCGTGCCGCGCTGGATCAGTTTCGGTGAGATCACACTCGATGCCCATAGCCGACTGCTGGTGCGGGCATTGGACAGTGCGGGCGCGCGTATCGGTCTGTCGGGCCTGGTGCTCGAACCTGTGCCTTCGTCGTGAGCGCGGGACGCTTCTTCACGAGGGGGCCGCTGGTGTATGGTCGCGCTCTCGGCGGCGGGCGCCGGGTAGAGACCAATCCAGGAAGACACCCATGAAATATTGCCCCCAATGTGGAAAGCCACTGATGCGCCTGCCGCTGGGCGGCCGCGAGCGTCCGGCCTGTCCCGATGCCCGCTGCGGCTACGTGCACTGGAACAATCCCATCCCGGTCGTGGCCGCCATCGTCGAACATGAAGATCACGTGGCGCTGGTGCGCAACGTCGGCTGGCCGGAGCACTGGTACGGCCTGGTCACGGGCTTTCTGGAATCCGGTGAAATGCCTGAGGAAGCGGTGCTGCGCGAGGTGGAGGAAGAACTCGGACTCAAAGCGCAGTTCAAGTCCTACATCGGCATGTACGAGTTCTATCGCAGCAACCAGCTTTTGATCGCCTACCACGTCACCGTGCCGAGCAAGGAGGTCAAACTGGATCGCCATGAGATCGCCGACAGCAAGTGGGTGCATATCGACGAGGTGAAACCCTGGACCGCCGGCACCGGCAAGGCACTGCGCGACTGGCTGCGCCTACGCGGCATCGAACGGGAGTTGGTCGATTTCGAGCGGGTCAAGAACTGAGGGGCAGGGTCTCACTGCGGTGGCACCGGGTCGATGCCCGACCGACCCCACGGATGGCACCGCAGCAGGCGTCGGACAGCGAGCCGCCCACCACACCATAGGCCATGGGTGCGCAGGGCTTCGGCAGCGTATTGGGAACAGCTCGGCAGATAGCGGCAGCGCGGGCCGAGCAGCGGCGAAAGCGTGACGCGGTAGAGCTGAATCAGCACCAGCAGCGCGCGCACCGGCCAGGTCGGTGGCGTGGGCGCGGTCTCAGACGTGGTGGGCATCCGGCGATTCGTAACCCGACTTGGCGAAGCGCTGACCGCAGTAATAGCAGTCCACATAGCGCCGCCCGTCGAAGGGCAGGTAGACCAGCGGGTGACCGAGGGCGCCGCCTCCGCCGCCGTCGCAGCCGGTATCTTCGGTTTTGTCGTCGACAATCTTGATTTCGCGGGGCCTGGTACTCACGAGTGCGCTCAGCTTGTGGGATGGGTAGACCACTGCAGCGGTGGCGATTCGTATTCTATAGTATCTATCAGCCGCGCATGGAAGCCATGGGCGGCACCGGCCATCGCTGCCGGCACAACACACACACGAGGGCGACACATGGCTAAGGTATCAATGCATTCGGCGGTCAACATGAGCGCTGACGAGCTGTGGAAGATGATTGGTCAGTTCAATGCCTTGCCGGACTGGCATCCTGCGGTGACGAGCAGCAAGCTGGAGGACGGCGGCAAATTGCGACGCCTGTCTATTCTGGGGGGCGCCGAGATCGTCGAGCGGCTGGAAAAGATCGACGATGGCGACCGCTTATACCGCTACAGCATCGTCAGTGGGCCGCTGCCGGTCGCCAATTACACCGCCACGCTGCGCGTCAAGGACGATGGCAAGGGCAAGGCCACCATCGAATGGTCGAGCGAATTCGATCCGGCGGGTGCCAGCGAAACCGACGCCACGGCGGCCGTTCAGGACGTCTACAAAATGGGTCTGGACAACTTGCGTAAAATGTTTGGCGGCTGAAACCGTTAAACCCGCATTGTCCCCGCAGATGAGTAAGCGCAAGTGAACGATCTTCGATTTTCAAGTGACCACATGTGGGTGCGCCTCGACGATGACGGTATGGCGACCATCGGTGTGACGGACTATGCCCAGGCCGAGCTCGGCGACGTGATCGCAGTCGAAGCCCCCGAGGTCGAGCGCGATGTGGTCGTCAACGAGGAAATCGGCATGCTTGAGGCCGATGATGGCAATCTCGAACTCAAGGCGCCGAGCGGCGGCACCGTGATCGAGGTCAACGAAGCGGTGCTGGAGAAGCCCGAGTTGATCAACGAATCGCCGTTCGACGACGGCTGGATTTTCCGCATGAATATCGTCAACGAAGAAGCACTCGACGACCTCATGGACGAGGAAGACTACACCGACTATCTCGACTCATTGAACTGAGGAGCGGCGGTCGCCGCCGGCGGCCGCCAGTTGCGCAGATGGTGGGCGATGTTCTCGCCGACCCAGATCTGCGGCTCGGAAGCCGGCTTTGATTCGCGCTGCTCGCGGGCCTTGATGGCGACCGCAGCCTCCTCGAAGGCCGTCACGAAACTCGTGGTATGCATCATAGCCTCGGCGAAATAGGCTTCACCGAAATAGGTCCAATCTTGCTCCGCCCCGCAGCCAAAGGACGAACGATCCCGCGCTGAGGCTGTGATTACGATGCTGTCGGGCGATTTCAGCGGCTCGATAAAGCCGCCCGAATAGCAGGCTGAAATGATGATGATCCGGTAGCGGATAGCAGCTGCGGCTAAGCTCGCGCGGATGTCCTCGGCATAAATGTCGTTCAGACCGAGTGCCTCAAATTCCACTGCCAGTGATGAATCCTCGTAGCCGTGTGAGGTCACGAACAGCACGGCCACGTCATCCGCGACGTCCATCACATGGCCGAGCCCGGCCGCGACACGCGCCAGGTTGTGGCGATTGGCGAGGGCGTAGTCATCGACCGTGCGTTTGTTGTTGATGAGCGTCAAGGTGCGGCCGGTGAGTCCGAGGCGCTGTTCGACAATGCGTCGCACGGCCAGTACTTCACGCATGAATACATCCTGCCCGGCGTAAGCCGCCATGCCGACGAAGTAGAGATCGGTTTGTCCCGGTGTCTGTGGCCGCAAGGCGACCAGTGCCGCGTCGAGCATTTCTTGCTGCCGGTAATAGACCGTCTCGACGTCGATGCCCGCTTCCTCGTTGCGCGTCTGGTAGAAGACTGGTGAGTTTGGTAGCCATTGATGCATGGCAGCCAGCACCGCAGCATAGCTGGCCACCGTCAGCAGCCGACGCCACAACGCGATGGCCGGCAGCAGCGCCAGGCTGCGCCAGAGTATGGTGCAATACCACAGTAGGGCGCTGCCGTAGAAGACCGAGGTGTAGGGTGTGTCAACGTCGAGCGCAAACTGATTGGCGGCATATTCAATCGCGCGGCACAGCGCCCAGATCGGCAGTCCCGCGCTGCATTGCACGACGATCAGATAGGCCAGACCCGTGCGACGCGCGCACAGCCATAGGCCGCAAGTGAGCGTTGCGAGCCACAAATGCATGCGCGTGGCTGTGGCCATCAAGCCCCAGATCCAGAAGCTGGCGCCGGCACCAGCCAGCACACGCTCGACGCCGATGATCGCGCACCAGGCGAGGATCAGCATGATCAGCGCCTCGCGGCTGCTGGCGCTAAAGGCGTTTGCATGCAACTGCCGGCCGCGCGCGAGGCGGGCACCGGCGACGATATTGCGGGTCAGTGCAGCCAGCGCGCCGCAGCGCGCCGGGTCGGGATCATGCGCGGACAATAGAACCTCGATGAAGGCCGGGGCCGCCTGTACGGCTCGCAGCGATGCTATAGAAATCTGCGCGCAGGGTCGACCGCCGAAGCCCTCGCGCAATGGCCTGCCTTTTGTGGAATCATGCACGCTGCTCTTGAGTCACGGAATTTATCCAGCATGTTGACCGCCGAAGGTAAACGCAGCCTGCGCGCCCGCGCCCATCATTTGAAACCGGTGGTGTTGATCGGCCAGCACGGCGTGAGCGATGCGGTGGTTGCTGAAATCGGCATTGCACTCGATGCCCATGAGTTGATCAAGATTCGCTTTCGTGGCACCGAACGTGAGGCGCGCGAGGCCGACGTGGCGCGTATCTGCGCAACCTTGGCGGCGGAGTTGGTGTTTGGTATCGGCGGTACAGCCGTGCTGTACCGTCAGCGCGTTGAACAGCCCAAGCCCAAAGCGAAAGCGAAGGCCAAGTCTAAAGTGAAGCCCAGGACGCGCATGGGTGCGGTACGTAATCGCAATAGGGGGCGCGATGAAATCTGATCTGGTGGTGCTGGGCTCCGGACCCGGCGGCTACTCGGCCGCGTTCCGTGCTGCGGATCTTGGTCTGAACGTCGTACTGGTGGAACGCGACGCGACGCTCGGCGGCGTGTGTTTGAACGTTGGCTGTATTCCTTCCAAAGCGCTGCTGCACGCCGCTAAGGTCATCGCCGATGCGCGCGACATGGCGGCCCATGGCGTGCATTTCGGCGCTCCGCGCATCGAACTCGATGTCTTGCGCCATTGGAAAGACAAGGTGGTCGGTCAGTTGACCAAGGGTCTCGAAGGACTAGCCAAGCAGCGCAAGGTGGAAGTGGTGCGCGGACTGGGCCATTTCGCCTCGCCCCATACGCTGACGGTGGCCAGCGCTGATGGCGCCACCACGACTATCGAATTCAAACAGGCGATTATCGCCGTGGGTTCGGAGCCAATGCGCCTGCCGAACATGCTTGACGACCCGCGTGTGATCGATTCCACCGGTGCGCTGGCGCTGACCGATATTCCGGCGCGGCTACTGGTCATCGGCGGCGGTATCATCGGCCTCGAAATGGCGACGGTCTACATGGAGCTCGGCACCAAGGTGACGGTCGTTGAGTTGACGCCCGATCTCATGCCGGGCGCCGATCGCGATCTGGTCAAGCCCCTGGAGAAGCGCTTGAAAGCGGGCCTGGCCGGCATCATGACCGGCACGCGAGTGGTCAAGGTCGAAGCCGGTGCCAGTGAGTTGACGGTGCATTTCGAAGGCGCGGACGCAGCCGCCACGGCCGGTTTTGAGCGCGTGCTGGTGGCCGTCGGCCGACGGCCGAACGGCGACCGCATCAATGCCGACAAGGCCGGTGTCACGGTCGACGCGCGCGGCTTTGTCGCGGCCGACAAACAGATGCGGACTAATGTGCCGCACATCTTTGCGATCGGCGACGTCGTCGGTCAGCCCATGCTGGCCCATAAGGCCGTGCACGAGGGCAAGGTCGCGGCCGAAGTCGCGGCCGGCCACAAGGCGGCCTTCGATGCGCGCGTGATTCCGTCGGTGGCCTATACCGATCCGGAAGTGGCCTGGGTAGGCGTGACCGAGACCGAAGCCAAGGCCAGTGGGCTCACGGTCGAGAAGGGCAGCTTCCCGTGGGCGGCGAGCGGCCGGGCCTTGTCGCTGGGGCGTAGCGAAGGCTTGACCAAGCTCATCATCGACCCCGCAGACGGCCGTGTGCTGGGGGCCGGCATCGTCGGCCCGGGGGCTGGCGACCTCATTGCTGAGGTCGCGCTCGCCATCGAGATGGGCTGCGACGCCGAAGACATTGCTTTGACCATCCATCCCCATCCGACCCTGTCGGAAACGGTGGCGATGGCAGCCGAGATGTGGACCGGCACCATTACTGATCTCTACTTGCCGAAGAAGCGCTGAAGCGGTCAGCACGGGCGCGCAGCTTGACAGTCCCGCGCTCGGTCCTTACAGTTCGCGGCATTAATGCTGCAATGCAATAAAACCCTGCACGCACGGTTTTTGTGCTTCCATTGCGGTGACGAACGCGCACACGGGGAGCTACGCCATGAATTCCACTTCACCCTTCGACGATCTGCCCAGTCCGCTCGATCTTGCCGAAGCGGTCGGCAACGTCAGCGCGCAATCCCAGGCGATGCTCAAGAAATTCTTTGACGGCCACAGTACCCAGGAACTCAGTGAGCTCGATCCCGCGGGCATCCTGCCGGCCTTCGCTGCCTTCACGGACAGTCTGAGCCGCGACCCCGCGCGCCTGCTCGAAGCGCAGTTCAATGCCTGGACCACCTACATGCAGATCTGGCAATCCACCGCCCAGCGCCTGTTCGGCATGGAGGTGCAGAGCGTGGTGCCGACGCCCAAGGACGACCGTCGTTTCAAGTCCGACGACTGGGAAAAGAACCCGTTCTTTGACTACATCAAGCAGACCTATCTGGCCTCTGCCGGCCTTCTGCAAGGCTTGGTCGCCGACACCGACGGCATCGACGCGAAGACCGCCAAGAAGCTTGAGTTCTATACCAAGCAATATATCGACGCGATCGCGCCGACCAATTTTGCGCTGACCAACCCGCAGGTATTACATGCGACCGTCGAGAGCGGCGGACGCAATCTGCTCGACGGTTTGAAGAACTTCCTCGCTGACATCGATCCGAAGGATGGCAAGTTGAAGACCCGCATGGTCGACACCAGTGCCTTCGAACTCGGCAAGAATGTCGCCATCTCCCCCGGCAAGATAGTGTTTCAGAACGCGCTCATGCAGCTCATCCAATACACGCCCAGCACCGCGCAGGTTTATCGCCGACCCTTGCTGATCATTCCGCCGTGGATCAACAAGTTCTACATTCTCGATCTGCAGCCGCGTAATTCATTCATTAAGTGGGCGGTCGATCAGGGGCTGACGGTGTTCGTGATCTCGTGGGTCAACCCCGACGAGAGTCTGGCCGCAATGGATTTCGACGACTACGTGCGGCAGGGGCCGTTGGCCGCGCTTGACGCCATTGAGGCGGCCACCGGCGAACGCTCGATGAACGTTATCGGTTACTGCCTAGGCGGCACCTTGCTCGGCGCGACACTCGCCCTCATGCAGGCGCGCGGTGACGAGCGTATCCATGCCGCGACGTTTTTCACCGCCATGCTCGACTTCGCCGAGCCCGGCGATCTCGGGGTATTCATCGACGAAGGGCAGTTGCAGGGCATCGAGCAGACCATGCAGGAGCGTGGCTATCTCGATGGCGCCGAGATGGCGACCACCTTCAACCTGCTGCGCGCCAACGATCTGATCTGGTCATTCGTGGTCAACAATTATCTACTCGGCAAGCAACCGATGGCTTTTGACCTGTTGTATTGGAATGCTGATTCGACGCGCATGCCGGCGCGCATGCACAGCACCTATTTGCGCAAAATGTACCTTGAGAATCAGTTCTGCAAACCGAACGGCATGACGGTCGACGGCACGCCTATCGATCTGCGCCAGGTGCGCATACCAACTTGTTTCGTCTCGGCGGCCGAAGATCACATTGCGCCGTGGAAATCGACTTATGCCGGCGCACGTCTGTTCCAGGGACCGGTCAAGTTCCTGCTCGGTAAGGCCGGCCATGTGGCCGGCATCATCAACCCGCCAGGGCCGCGTCAGTACGGTTATTTCACCGGACCAACACCGCGCGAGATGAGCGCCGACGAGTGGCTGAGCAAAGCCGAAGCCCATGAGGCTTCATGGTGGAACGAATGGTCGCAATGGATAGGCGAACTGAGTGGTGACAAGGTGCCGGCGCGGCTGCCGGGTGCCGGCAAGCTGGCGGTAATAGAAGATGCGCCGGGTGCTTATGTAGCGCGACGCCTGGGTGCGGCTTGAACGCTAGCGGAACATTCAGGCGTTCGGCATCAGGATCGTGATGAACTCTGAGACTTCGGTGTCGACCTGTTGCATCAATTCTTCGATGGTTTCTTCGGTGGTACCGGTCAGCGCGACTGCCGTCGCATCGTAGTCGGGTACCGGCTCGCTTTGCGCCGATTCCCACACTGCGGCGCGCGCGGTAGTGGCGGCGACATGCATCACTGCCGCGAATGGTTGGTCGGCGTTGGCGACCTCGGCAATCACGCGAGTATGCAGAGCAACGGGCTGCACCAGGGCCGGTGGTAGATTCCATTGCCTGAGCAGTTCCGCGCCGACATCGGCGTAATCAAAGCCCAGCAATTGTTGTTGGGTAAGGTGATAGGGATGTTCCTTGGCGCAGGCTGACAACACACATTCCATGTAAGCCTGCGGCAGCTGATGGGCGATGATCAGGTTACCGATATTGTGCATGAGCCCTGCGATGAATAAGCGTTGCGGCGCTGGCAGCGAGCAGCGCAGCGCGAGATGGCGCGCACAGACAGCGGTGTACACACTCATACGCCAGAAATCGAAGATGTCGAACATCTCGTTCTTGAGCCGCGTCAGCGAGCCGACGGCGGAAGTCGCGAGGGCGATATCGTGGATCTGCGATAAACCCAGCACCCGTACCGCGTGATCGATGGAATCGACCGGCGAGGCGAGTGCGAGGTAGGCACTGTTGGCCAGGCGCAGCACGCGGCCGGTCAAGGCCGGGTCACTGGTGACTACTTCGCTGATCGCACGCAGTGAGGCGCCTGGATCGTCGACAATCTCACGGATGCGGACATAGGCCTGGGGCAGTGGCACGAGATCGAGCATGCCGTCGACCAGGGTTGCCACCGGTGACATCGTCTGAGCTTGTATGGATGTAGCCATGGCATCGCTATCGGCAGTGATTTTCATGGCTTGAATCCGCCCCTGAGCGCAGTCGGAGCGGATTGTGGCCCAGCCAGCCGGTGGGCCTTGGTCGGCGGCGTTGTCCGGCCACGGCAATGGGTGTGAAATGAACCGAGTTTCCATGCAGCGGAACGCCCGCACGCGAGTCTTCCCGTAGGCCTAGCCAGCGCAGCTGACGTGTCTGACTCTGGCGTATTGCTGCCGCGCAGGCGGCTAAGCCTAGGCTCTAGGGCGGACACCTGGCCTCAATACTGTATACTCCGCCCGCCCCGGGAGAGGTGGCAGAGTGGTCGAATGCGGCTGACTCGAAATCAGTTGTACGTTTGCGCGTACCGGGGGTTCGAATCCCTCCCTCTCCGCCAAATATCAATGAGTTATCCCCTTAAAGCCCTTGATTTAGCACGAATTTCAGCTAAGTCCGGGGCTCCCCTTCTTGCACGACTCTGTAGCACGGCGTAGCATCGCGTAGCATTAAGTTGTGGGATTTAGTGTCCCCAGCGGTGTCCCTAAAACCAGCC
>JANLSI010000726.1:0-15605 GCA_031362345.1 Pseudomonadota bacterium | reverse complement strand
GGGTGCCGGAGCTTTGACTATTTGAACGCCGGGCGCGCGGCGGCTGCACCGAATCCCAGCACTAGTGTTTCCACAGTTTGACGGCACGCGATTTTCGGATGGCGTGGTCACGGGTAGCGATCGGCAAGCCGTGCGCTCGCGCCGTGGCAACGATTAATCGATCTGCGGGATCACCATGGAACTTCGCTGGAAGTGCATCCAGCGCCACGATTACGTCGCGATCAAGTGGCAGCACTGAAACGACGCTAGCGTCTGTGGCGCGCGCCAACCAGGCAGCAAATGGCAATGGCAACTGCAGGCGCTGTTTAGAATGCAGTAATTGCGCCTCCCACATGCTGATGGCTGAAAGACCAAGCGCGCCCGCTTTCGCTTCGTTATCCAGTGCCCTACGTTCCGCTCGCGTGATGGGGGAATCTGGAGTGAGCCACCAGATCCAGAAATGGGTATCCAGCAACAGCGTCAACGCAAGGCCTCAAAGTCCTTAGCAAGCACCGCTGATTCGTGGGGCTTGGCGATCAAGCGACCGCCCATGGCGCGCAATTGCTCCCAGGGGGGCAAGTTTCTATCTGCAGATGCGGCGAGCGAAGGAGAAATTCGCGCTACGACCTTGCCGCGTCGCGTAATTGAGACTGACTGACCAGTTTTCTCAACGCGACGAATGACCTCTAAGCAGGTGTTCTTGAACTCTGTCACTGAAATGGCCATGTCGGTATTCTAAGTGGCCACTTAGGGCTGGACAAGCAGCATTCGTCGAGCGGGTTACCACAGCGTATTCCGACTACCGGCGGCGATTCCGTTTGGGGCGAATAGTCCCGGACTCGGCGAATAGGCGCCATAAACGCTGTCTATTGCGAAATTGAGGTCGAAATCGCGACGCTGGGCGCTGACGCGTCGGCAGGATGCCCGGGGTAAGTCGCGCCGTTTACAGCTGAAGGCTACGAGTCGCTCCGCGCGACAGTCCGTGCAGCGAGCGGCGCGACCACGCGCGGCGATGCGGTGCTATCACGCCCCGGCGCCACCGTAATGTCGGCACCGCGCGGTTCGCCCGTACTCACGCGGTCTCCTCGCAAAGGAACCTTCGACGGCGTGTCGCCGCTCACTGCGCATAGCACTGCTTGACCGCGTCCACCCCCTGACTGCGTAGTGTCTGGTATTTATTCCAGAACGCCGCGTCGATGGCGCGCAGCTCGCGTGGCTCATGCGGATTGCGATAGCGCTGCAGATGTCCCGGCCCACCGTTGTAGACCGCATAGGTGGCGCGCGCCAGCGCGTTCACGTCATGGCTGATCTCGTGCTCCTTGTTCTTGATCGCGAAGTCGACCAGATAGTGCACCAGGATCTCATTGCCGGCGTGCGCGTTGTAGCCGATGTCGGCGGCGAGTTTGTGGGTGTCGTAGACGCCGCGCCAGACATGCTGATTGATCTGCATGAGTCCGATAGAGCCAGCCGACGAGCGCAACGGTTCGACGCGGCCATTTTCCTTGACGTATTGCCGCCAACAGGTTTCCTGCCAGGCCGTCGCGCGCAGCAGCGTGCGGTAGACGTCGAGATAGGGTGCTGCGACCTTGCCGCGCTGTTGTTCCTGCTTGGCGATGTCGGCGAGCAGGGCCTCCATTGCGGCGAGATAGGCATCGAGGTCGTGGTCCTGCGGTAGCCATTGATTCAAATGCGCGAGGGCAGCGCTATTGACTTCGCCCGCTACGGCGTTCGCCACCAGCCAGGCGAACCATGAACGTGGCGCAATGTCGTGGGCCGCGGCCGCGAATTCTGGTGTGAAGCCGAGCAATTCGCGCAGCGCCGGATCGGGTGCGATGGAGTAGGCGAGATCTTCGTCAGTGACGCCGGGCAGCAGCAGGCGCGCGAGTTGGCGCAGGGTTTGTTGATCGATGCGCAGGCCGAATTGTGCGCCGGCATTGTCCAGCGCGCGCAGCGCGTCGCCGGCATTGATCAAGGCCATGTAGCGCAACGCGCTGGCGCTGTCGACGTTTAGTTCGGCTGCGGCGAGCAAGGGCGCGAGTCGCTCCCAGGTATGCACGAACAGGCTGCGCACCGGATCCGCAGCGAGCGCGTCGTTCGCCAGCGCATCGCGTAATTCGTAGCGTGCCTCGAGCAGGACCTCGGACAAGGCGCCACGCAGTTCCCCGTTAGCGCCGGCCGCGACGGTCTTGATGGCCCAGGTCGCAAACGCGTCCCAGTATTGCCACTGCGCATCCCAGACCATCATCTCCTGCGCATTCAAAGGGGTGTGCGGCAGCGCTGGCAGCGCGGCGGGATTGACCTCGGGTAACTCGAACGCGAGGGTCGCGACCAGTGCCTTGCTGTCGGCCTTGACCGAGCGCAAAACGAGGGTATTGGCGCTAGCGGTCGCGAAGGTCGGAGCGGCGGCCAAGGCGTTGACGATTAACTCGTGGGTCGAGCCTAGCAGTGGCGCGAGATCGAAGGTGAAGGCTTCCATGGGCGGCTGTACGTATTGTTTGAGCCAGCCCCACAACATGCCGGGCACGGTGCTGCTATGGCCGTCCTTGTCGAGGATATTGGAATCGCGCACGCGAAATGCGATCGCGCTCGGTGGGTTGCCCACATAGGCGGATTCGCGCAACTCGATCACGCCGCTCCAGGTAAACGGCAACACACAGGCGCTGGCTACCGGTGTGCCACCGCGGGCATCGACGCGCAGGGTGATACGCAGCTCGCCCTGCGGCGCAGCCTCGACGCGCGGCGCCGACAGTTTGAGCTTGTTGCAGCCGCTCGCATCGCTGAGCGCGTGCAAGCTCTCCTTGGGTTCGATGAATACGCGCTCGGCGAGCTGTGCGCGCACCATCGCATAGGGAATGGCTAGCGGCAGCGTGATCTGGGTGGAGGCGGCCGCTACGCCTTGTGACAGGCAGCCGAGCAGCACAGCGCCGGCAGCCTGCGCACTCCGCATCAGTACGCGGCGGCGGTCGGGGTCGGGCAAAGGCGGATTTGTTTGGCAGTCGGACATGGCCCTGGGCGTTGCATGCTGCGCAATCGCATAGTCGTCGTTGGCGTGGAGCCATAGTGCGCCTCTCGTGGTCAGGGTGCCAAGCTGCGCATGGCCACCGCGTATTGGCACGGGGCGTGCCTCCGCATACGGACTATCCGAGCCTGGGGTCGGTCCATCAATGGAAAGCAATTCTTTCCAACGCTATCTCGAATCACTGCATCGCGACTATGCCGGCATCACCAGCGGCGCGGTCGCGAGCTATATCCCGGAGCTGCTGCGGGCGGATCCGGCATGGTTCGGCATCGCCTTGGTGACGGTCGACGGTCATGTCTATCAGGCCGGTGATTCGCGCCAGGCCTTCACCATTCAGTCGATCTCCAAGGCCATCACCTATGGCCTGGCATTGGAAGATCAGGGCATCGAGAAGGTGCTGCGCAAGGTCGACGTCGAACCGTCGAACCGTCGGGCCCGGTGCGGCGGTCGGCGAAATGGCGATGCTCGATCGTGGTCGGCGCTCGGCCGACATCGTTGCCGATTCTGCTGTCATCTGTCAGGTGCTGGATTATCAGCGGCTGGAATCGACGCGTGACCCGCTGGTCGAGGGCATGAAGCTCAAGCTGGTCACCAATATCGCGCGGGTGCTGACGCGTAAACTGCGGCAGGCTACGCTCGAGATCAAATTGCTCAGGAATTGAGCCGACTCATTTCGCCTCCATGTTGACCACCCACGGCGAAGTGCCAGGCGGGTTCTGCGCAAAGCGCTGACAGCGCTCGAGCTGAAAGCGCGCTGGTCCATCCTGCGGATAGGCGTCGAGGATGGCGGCGAAGGACAGCTCCGCTGCTTGCCACAGGCCATTGTGCAATTGTTCCATCGCCGCACCAAAACGCGTGGCGAGATCGACCAGCGCCGGCGCGCAATCCGGGCTGCGACCCAGCACTTCGACTATCGGCACGGTCTCGGCCTTGCCGACAAAGCGGAACTCGCCGATGAAGCGCGTGACCAGGCAGCCGATGTCGACGATAACGTCGCGGCTCGCTAGCAACTGCGTGCCTAGATGCTTGTTCAAACCTTCAATACGCGCGGCGGTATTGGCGCAGTCGCCGACGATGCTGTAGACAAAATGTCCGCCGCCGCCGGCATGACCGACATAGACCGTGCCGCTCTCGAGACCGATGCGCAAGGACTGTGAGAGCAAGTCGTGGCGCTCTTTGAACGCGGCCATCGCGCGTTGCGCATCGAGCGCGGCGGCCAGGGCCCGCTCGCGGATGCCGCGCTCGGGTTGTTCGGCGGTCCACGCACACATGATGCCGTCGGCGCGGAATTCGATGACATCGACACCGTGCTTTCTGAGCGGTGCGGCGAGACTCTCGAAATAATCATTCAAGAACACCGCCAGTTCCTTAGGCCTCAGCTTCTCCGCGATGCTGGTGAAGCCCGCCATGTCGGACGCGAAGCACACGCTATGAGTGACGCGATCGAGCGCGCTCGAATCGAGATTCTTCTCGGTGAAGTCGTGGGCCAGGTGCGCCGGCAGATAGAGACTGATGGCGCGGGTCGCACGCTTCTTCTTGGTGCGCTCGGAGAGATATTGCGCGGTGAGTCCGACCAATAGTGCAAGCGGTAGTTGCACCAGTAGCGGCACGGCCAGCGGCAGCCATAATGCGCCGTTACGAAACACTGACAGGACGTGATAACCGTAAGCTGCGGACAGCGCGAGAGTCAGGGGTAGGGCGACGATCGCCGGCAAGAAATAGAGCAAGAAACCCAGCACAAAGCCAAACATCGCCGGCATGACCAGCGCGCCCGGCGTGTGCAAGCTATGCACGCTGGTGTCGCTGAAGAGATTTGCATAGGCGGTGGCGGCGATCTCGACGCCGCTGAGGTCTACACCGTCGTCATTCGTGTAGACCGTGTAGAAGCGATCGGGTTGGCCTGGATCGAACAGATCGGAGAAGCCGACGAAAACGCTCTTGCCGTCGAGTTCCGGCAGCGCTGCCTGCGTCTGGCCTGGCCGTGGGCCGACCAGGGCCTGGTAGGGGACGGTCGCAATACTGCCGGGCGGGCCATAGAAATTGAGCAGGCGGTGATCGGGGCCTGCATACATGCCGAGCAAGCCGCACAGCAGTTGATGTTCGCGCGACGTGAATGTATCCGCGGGCGCGGCGTCGAGCACGTCGCGTAGGTGCGCAGCGAGTGCTGGCTGCGCGCGAAAAGCGCGCCGCGTCGCGATCATGAATTTGCGCAGATCTTCGGCGCGCGCGTCGGCGGGCGGTGGCAGCGGCAGCGCGCCTGCACTGGCGTGCTGGTTCGCGCGGTACAGCGCGCTCAGTTTGTCATAGGCCGTGAAACCCGCGACCTGCAGGGCCACGGCCGGCATGGTCGGTGCGTCGCCCACACTGGGCTTGAAGACCCAGAATTCGTGGACTGCCACTTCGACCTTGGGCAAAGGAAATGAGCCGAGTCCGCGCGCAGCGGCAGCGAGCGCGGGTATCGGTGCCGCCAGCTTCTCTACCCAGACCGAGCCTGTGGGGCGTCCGGCGAGATCGAGCAGCGGCTGCCGTTTGCCAAGCAGTTTTTCCGCCAGCACCACCCGCTCCGAATGCGCGACCGAGGTCGCGAAGGCGACGTCGTCCTGGTCTTGCTTCGCAAGCTGGAAATCGAAATCAAAGACAATAGCCGCAGCGCCGTGGCGACTCAGGTGGTCGACTAGGCTAGCGTGGATGGTACGTGGCCATTCGCGCGGTAGATTGGACAGTCCAAGCTGGGCACCGGTCTGATCGTCGATGGCCGCGACCAGGACCTCGGCGGGTGGCGCTATCGGACCGCGCAGCAGGAACAGCCATTTGAGTCCGACATTCTGTTCGAACTCTGCGCCTAGCGGTGTTACCGTCGAAACCACACCGAGAGCCGCAGTGGCCAGGCCCACGGCAATACCTCTCATCAATTTGCGCATCGCCATACCCGTCGCGAGTTCACTGGCTGGGTTGTAGCAGGTTTGGCCGCGCTTAGGACCCTGGTCAAAATTATCTTTACATTCGGCTGTTCGTGAGTGGCCGCGGCGGCGTTGCATTTCTTGGCAATAGCCCGCTATTGCCGGCGAAACGCGCCTTGCCGCAACCGCTCACGAACACCCTCGGTGTTGACAAGATAATTTCGACCAGGGTCCTTACGCGATCCCTATCACAGGCCTTCCAGCTTGCTGCCCGCCGCAATGGCCTCCAACAGCCTGGCGATATTCGCGCGCGCCTGGGCTTCGTAGCGGGTGCGAAAATGATCTGTAGTAAAGATCTGAGTGCGTTCACACAGGCTGCGCAGGAAGCGGCTTTGCATCGCATAGAAGAGCGTGTCTTCGACGCTACGCTGCTCTTCGCGCACGTGCCGGGAGTCGCGCAGGAAGGCCGGCCACGGCAAGCCAAAGCTCGACAGATCGATGTCTATCACCCAGGCCTCGATGCTGTCATGCGGCGGACCGCGATGCGTGGTCGCGAGGATCAGTCGCTCGACGAGTGCCACGAGCGCGTCGGGCAGGGTGCCGCGCGCGTGCCGGGCGAAGCTTGCAGCGCTACGCAATTCGTTATCCACCGCGCCCGGCACATAGATCAGATCGTGGAACCACAGCGACAATTCGATGGCATCGGCGCCGCCATCGCGCAGTCCTATGCCATCGAATTCATGCAGGCAATGATGCAAGTGTGCCAGCGTGTGGTAGTACCGCCCGGGCGCGGTATAGTGCGCGCCAAGCATCTGATATAGCGCATCGGTCTCGATCGCCGCGTCGCTGGCACCACTACGATTCCAGACTGCGCGAAAGCGTTCCGCAGTGGTGATGAGTCCATCGTCCGGTACCATGCAAAGATCTCGTGCCATGCGCTATGCGGCATTGTTGGTTGGCGTACAGGTCGATAGCAAGCAGCGGGCGTCGTCGCTCACCATCATCGGCGGTAGCTCAGATAAGAATGGGCCGTCGGGCATGCGGGCCACGAAGCTGACCACGAGGATGGGCTGGAAATGTGCCATTGTCGCGCAAAGCGCTGTGTCGATTCCCCATTACGGTGCGTTTATGGTCCCGCGCCTGAGGGTGCGCTTCGGCAAAACACGAACATCGTGAATTAAGCGCGAGGCGGTCGAAAAATCGTTCACCGATCATATTCAGGTCACGTACTCTATGCGTGCGAAGAGACGCCGCCGCCTATGGACAATACTGGCGGCTCCGGACCCACCGGAACCCAGAATTGCAGAAAGGATTTTGCCCGCTGCCCGAGAGCGGTTATCGGCGCCGGCAACAAGTCGTCCGTTTACTCTAAAAAAAAGAAGAGCAGCCAATGAAGCGAGCGTCCTGGTCCGTGCTGATGGCGGCTGTCGGCATTTGGTCCATGCCCTGGGTGGCGGTGTGGGCGGACGAATGCGGCGCGCGCGCGGGCCGCTTCGCGGCACTCGAAGGCGCGGTGGAAGTCGCCCACGCGGAGCAATCGGAATGGCAGGCTGCGACCCCCTCGACGGTGTTGTGCGAGGGCGATTCGATACGCGTCGGCCCCGACAGTCGCGCCGCCGTGCAACTGGTCAATGACGCGGTCCTGCGTCTCGATCAGAACACCACGATGCGACTGGTGGACGTCAGTGACAAGCCCGCAGAGCGCAGCCTGATCGACCTGGTGGTCGGTGCCTTCAAATCCTTCAGCCGCTCGCCGCGCACCATGACCGTCAACACGCCCTATGTGAACGGCATGATCGAAGGCACCGAATTTGCCATGCGTGTCGCCGATTACGGCACCCGCGTGCAGGTCTTCGAAGGCAAAGTCAGAACCGTCAATGCGGCCGGCGAAATTGTTCTGAGCAACGGACAGTCCGCTGCCGCGAGTGGCGGTCGCGCGCCCGCACTCGAGACCTTGGTACGCCAAAGCGATGCCGTGCAATGGACGCTTTACTATCCACCGCTACTGGCGGCCCTTGGCGGCGCGAAGACGGTCCAGGCTTCGGGTAACGCAGTGGTCGATGGCGCGCTGGCGAGTGCCGCCAGCGGCGACATCCAGGCAGCCCTCGCGACCCTCGCGACGGCGGACGGTAGGTCACGCGACGCCGCGCTTGAGTTGACGCGCGCAAGTCTGCTGTTGAATGTCGGTCAGGTCGACGCGGCGCGAACGGCGATCGATTCTGCACTCGCTATCGATGCGAAATCCGGACTCGCCCTCGCGTTGCGCGCGATGATCGAATTGGCGCAGAACCAGCGTGAGGCGGCGCTGGTCGACGCCAATCAGGCCGTCATCGCTGACGACAGCGCGGCGACCCGGATTGCCCTGTCCTACGCACAACAAAGCGTCTTCGATCTCGATGCTGCGCGCGACACGCTGCTGGCGGCCGTCGCCGCCCATCCCGACGACGCCTTGGCGCAAGCCCGCCTGGCCGAAGTGTGGCTGATGCAGGGCGCCCACCGCCAAGCCCTGCAGGCGGCCCGCCGGGCCGAAGCGCTGGCACCGGATCTGGCCAAAACCCAGCTCGTACTCGGCTTCGCGGAACTGGCGGCGAATCACGCCACGGCAGCGAGCCTGCGTTTCGCGCAGGCGATCGCGCGCGTCTCGGCCGATCCTCTCGGTCATTTTGGTTTGGGCCTGAGCCTCATCAAGCGCGGCCAATTGGCGGACGGGCGGCGTGAACTGGAAGCGGCCGTCGCGCTGGACGGCAGCAATGCCTTGCTCCGGCCTTATCTGGGTAAGGCCTATTACGAAGAAAAGCGCGGCCCGCTGGACGCGCAGCAATACGCCGTCGCCCGCGCACTGGACGCGGCCGATCCCACCGGCTATTTCTACGACGCGATCCGCGCGCAGACCGACAACCAGCCGGTGGCGGCCCTGCATTCCTTGCAACAGGCGATCACCTTGAACGATAACCGCGCAGTCTATCGCTCGCGACAATTGCTCGACTCCGATCTGGCCGCACGCGGCGCCAGTGTCGCGCGCATCTATTCCGATCTCGGCTTTGAGCAACGCGCGTTAGTCGAAGGCTGGGCTTCGGTCAACACCGATCCCGCCAATTTTTCCGCCCATCGTTTCCTGGCCGATGCCTATGGCGGCCAGCCGCGGCACGAGATCGCGCGGGTCAGCGAGCTCTTGCAGTCGCAGCTGTTGCAACCCCTCAACACCACGCCCATCCAACCGCGCTTGGCCGAGAGCAACCTGTATCTGATCAGCGCCGGCGGTCCGGCGGCGCTGGCCTTCAACGAGTTCAATCCGGTCTTCACGCGCGATGGCCTCAGTTTTCAGGGCAGCAGTCTGATCGGTGAGCACGACGCCTATGCCGGCGAAGGCGTCGTTGCCGGTCTCTACGACAATCTTTCATTCAGTCTCGGCGCCATGCACTACACCACCGACGGCTTTCGCGCCAACGCCGATCAGCGCGACGATATCGCGGACGCCTTCGCGCAATACCAATTGTCGGCGCAGACCAACGTGCAGGCCGAATATCGCCATCGCAATACCGAGAGAGGCGATTTGGCCTTACGCTTTTTCGAGGACAATTTCTCACCGGGCGAACGCAATCGCGACGAGAAGGACGTCTACCGCGTCGGCGCGCGTCACGATTTCACGCCGAACTCGACCGTGCTCGGGTCCTTCACCTACCAGGAGGAGGACTTCGGTCTGCGCGATGCGCAACCCAAGGAAGGGCCACCCTTGTTTCTCATCGACCTGAAGCGCCCCGATCAGGCCTTTGGTGGCGAGCTGCAGCATCTGTTCCGTTCGCATCTCGTCAATGTCACTACCGGCGTTGGTTATTTCGACATCAACTCGCATATCGACGCGCGTACCGGCCTGGATTTTCCTCCACCTACCATCCTCGCGGCGACCATCGACACCGACGCGCGCCATATCAACGCTTACAGCTACGCCACGGTCCGCGCACTCGAGCACCTGGTCGTGACCATCGGCAGCAGCGGCGATTTTCTCGACAGCGACAGTCTGGAACTCGGGGTCCGCAACCAATTCAATCCCAAGGCGGGTATCAGTTGGGAGCCGTGGGCCGGCACCGTATTCCGGGCCGCCGGTTTCCGTACGCTGAAACGTACACTGGTGACGGATCAGACCCTGGAGCCCACGCAGGTGGCGGGCTTCAATCAGTTTTACGATGACATCAATGGCACCAGCGCATGGCGTTATGGCGGCGCCGTCGATCAACGCTTCAGCGCCGACATCTACGGCGGCGTGGAAGTGACCAAGGGCGACCTCGAGGTGCCGTTTCTCGATTTCTCGGCAGTGGATCCGGCCGCTGGGCGCGTGCCCTGGCAAGAGGCTCTGGGTCGCGCCTATTTGTTCTGGACGCCGCGCAAGTGGCTGGCCTTGCGTAGCGAATACCAGTACGAACGCGCGCAACGTTCGGAACAGCTGGCCGACGGCGTGGCGGCGATGGACACCCATCGCGTGCCCGTCGGTGTGAGTGTGTTCTTGCCGCGCGGCTTCAGCGCGTCGTTCCGCGCGACCTATGTGCACCAGCGTGGTCGCTTCGAGGATATTACGGGCGGCATTCGCCGCGGCATCAGCGATTTCGCCTTGCTCGACCTTGGCCTCAGTTACCGACTGCCGAAACGCTACGGTGTCGTGTCGCTAGGCGCGAGCAACCTGCTCGACAGGCATTTCGATTATTTCGACACCGACCGCAACAATCCGCTGTTCCAACCGGCACGCGCAGTGTTCTCACGCATAACCCTGGCATTTCCCTGATAACAATAAGCGCTCCCGTTCAAGGCCAGGTGAACGCGGAGCTGCACGAGCGGCATAGACCTCAACCTTACAACGCAGCATCCCGGAGTATTCATCATGACAATCAAGCCCCAATTCCGAAATCGCCTCGTGCTCGCGCTCGTCCTGTGGGGAGCAGCCAGTGGCGCCTACGCCGCCGCCAACGGCGATGGCCTGTGTTCGAGCAGCGAGACCGGCAATTTCGAGTGCGCGACCTTTGGCGCCAGCGTCATCGAATTTCTCGGCGCATTTCCGTCTACACAATGTCGCCTGAGCAGTGGCCAGACTACGTCATGCACGTCTTACTACTACCGCTACAGTGGTGCGACCACTAATCAGTTGAACGTCGCCATCCCGACGCGCAATACCAAGACCTTCAAGACGGCCGCCGACATCAATTGCTCGCAATTCCTGACCGGTGGGGCGGGCGATCCGACCACGGGTTTCGGTAAGAACCAGCTGTCGCTCGGTATCTGCCGCATCGCGCAGAATCTTGCCGCCGGACCGCTGAACGTCACCCCGCCGGCCGGCGCCAATTTTGTCATTACCGTCGACCCCAGCGCTTATGACACCAAGAATCCGCTGGACTGGCAGTTGCGCCGGCCGCCGGCCCGTGACTGTAGTGAAGCCGAGGACCGCCGCCGCCATGGCGCGACGCTGTTCGCTGCCAGTCTGCTCGGACCGTTCTCGACCCAGCCCGAAGTGGTCGAGGCGGCCGTCACCCTCACCACGCCCACGGGCGAGTCGGTGTCCTATTCCAATCTTGGCGGCAATATCCAGATTACCGGCGGCAGTGCGCGCGTGATCCCGCTGGGTGGTACCAAGCTCTGTACCTTGAACGTCGGTGGCGATGCGAGCGTGCCTTACACGGCGTCGAATTTTGCCGCGAACTGGACTTGTGAAACGGTCACCTACGCGACCGAGCAGTGC
Organism: Pseudomonadota bacterium; assembly: GCA_031362345.1. GTDB lineage: Bacteria > Pseudomonadota > Gammaproteobacteria > JADJYF01. The sequence goes on along the minus strand of JANLSI010000726.1, from coordinate 3,982 downwards.
GATATCAAGACCGCCGGTGGCGATCCGTGCCGCATGATCGGCGGCACCTGCATTAAGTACTGAGCAGACTCCCGACGTTCGCGGCGCGCACGGTGTTTTGACCTCCGCGCAGCACGCGCTGCGCGGAGGCTGAGTCAATATTCAGGATCTGGAGCGTGCGCCGAGCCTGGTCGAGCTGTCGGTGCTTGCCGCTGCGCGAGTTCACGCAGGACCTCGGGGATCATGGCGAGACCGGGCGCATCGCCATCAGGGTAGTAGTTTCAGAAAGCGCCAATAGGGAATCGCCACCAGCACCGCCACCAGATAGATGACGCCATAGGTCCAGGCCAGCGCGCGCACCTGCTGATGGGAAAACGCCTTCTCCTTGGTGCCAAAATACAGCGCCAGGTAGCACGTACTTTGGTATGGCAGAAACCATACCGTCACACTGGTGCAGATCACGAGCAGCAGCGCGAGCGGGTAAATGCCGGCCGTAGCGGCTATCGGTACAATCGTGAGTGTCAGCAGCGAAACCAGTGGAAAGCTCGGCAGAATAAAACGCGCGGCAAACACCGCCAGGGTCGTCACCAACAGGAAGCGTATGGGAGACGCCGTCAGCGGCTCTACTATCGGCATTAAGCGATGGATCACCCAGTCGTCGACCCCCAGTTCTCGGACCACACTGGTGAGGCTCAACACCGCACCGAGGTAGAACAGAAAATCCCAGTTGATGCCGGCGCGGAAAGTCATGCGGTCGAGCAGATTCAGGGCCAGTAGCACCACCAGGCCCGTCATCGCGACCCACGCGACGTCGATGTGGTGATAGGGCGCGGTGATCCATCCGACCATAGCGCAGAGTACGACCAGCGCGTTGATGATCTCTGCGCGAGAGGGCGGACCCAAGGCTTCGATCTGAGTTTCAACCAGTCCGCGGGACACGGTCGGCTGAAACTCCGGTGGGAAATACCACATGGTCGCCGCAAATCCCAACGCGAAAGTCGTCACCGCCAGCGGCAGTGCCGCCAACAACCAGGTGCCCCATGAGATCTGGGCGCGTGCGGCCTCGGGCAGCAGGCCCCAGGCCAGCAGATTCTCCGCAGCACCGGTCAGAAAAAACGGGCTCATTTGTCCGAAGCCGAGCAGCGCGGCCATGGCCAGGCCGGCTGACCCTCGACTGCGCCGCGCATACCCCAGCGAATCGGAGAGCGCGAGGATGATCGGCCCCGCGATCGCTGTGCCCGAGGTCGTGTCGGGAATACTGGTGGTAATGCCCGTTCCGCCCAAAGCTAGACCGAGGGCCTGCCCGCGATAGGTCAAGGGAAAGCTGCGCAGGATGTACAGTGCAAGACGAAATAGCAGTCCTGAGCGTTGCAAGGACGCGGTCATGCCCAGCACCCCGATGATCAGGAAGAACGGGCTGGTAGTGAACCCTGACACGGCGATTTCCGGCGGCACGATCGCGAACAATATCCAGCCGAGGATCAAGCCGATGCCGACTACGTAGTCCGGCAACACGTCGAATACCCAGAACACCACCGCCCAGGCCAATAAGGCCAACATGTGCATGCTGGTGCCGTTCAAACCGACCAGCGGCGGCGCGAAAGCGATGCCGAGGCCGATGACCAGGCCAAGGACCGCCCCCAACCAGCGCCGTCCCGCCGTCGAGAACAAGCGTCGTGCCAGTGAACCACGGCCGGCGACGGGCAGATCTTCAACTTGCGGGTGCAAGGCGAGTTCGAGGCGTGTCTGCAAGGTCGCGAGCTCAGGCGCGAGCATCGCGTGCGGGAAGCGCGCCAGACGTTTGCGCAAGCCATTGAGATCACCGGCTGCGAGGCTTTCATCCTGATGTGCGGTGATCAGTCGCGCCGCCGCAGAAAAATCTTCGGCGTCGAGAAAATGATCGGTGGCCGCTTGCCACTGGCCTGCATCGTGGTAGGCACGCGCCGCGCACCCGTGCAGGGCGCGCAGCGCGTCGGTGTCGGAGAACGAGAGCAGATGATCGAGTAGCACGCTGCGCACCGCCGGGTGGTAGCACAGCACACCATCGCGGCGTCGCATGAATGCACTGCTCGCCGCAAGCTTGTCCAGTAGCGCAGCGCCGTCGCTATGCCCGGTCAAGGCTTCTACGACCTTTGGCTCAAGCGAGGAGAGGATGGCGGTGCGCGCGAGGAACGCCTGCTGTTGCTCAGAATGGGCACGCAAGACAAATGTGACTTGAGCACTAAAGGCCGCTTGAAATTCCGATACTTCGGTATTCTTGGCGTCGAGGCGTTCACTCAGCTCTTGCGCAAAATGCAGGATCAGCCACGGATTCTCCTCTATCAAATCATCGAATTTTTCCTTGGTCAGCCGCCAGAGTTCGAGATCCGTGCGCGCAGCAACGGTCGCCGCGCGACGGCCGTCGGCGAACAAGGCGCGTTCGCCGAACCATTCCCATGCGCCTCGGATCGCGACGACTTCGCGCGCATTGCCGCGGCGTGAGATCGAGACTTCAATTTCGCCTGACTTGACGATGTAAAAATCGCTGGCCTCGTCGCCTTCATGGCAAATGACAGCACCGCAGGGGTAATGCTCCTCGCGCAGGTCGGCGATGATCTTGGCCAGACTGCCCGGCGGCAACGTGGCGAACAGGGGAACGCGACGCAGAACCGCAGCAAGGGATTCCACGTCCGCCCTAACTCCCACCGCGCGCCCGCGTGCCGGCCGGTAGGCGTCCCAGGCAGAGGGATGAATGCACGGCTGAGCCTTTCGTCGAGGAATCTGACAGCTGGCCATCGCAAGGCCAGCGCCAAACTCGTAAATGCGTGATCAACGCAAGATGATGCGTCGCAATATACGCTAGCGGAAGACCTGTGAGAAATACCCGGTAGAGGATTTTTCGATAGACAAGTGGAACGACATCATCGCCGTCAATCACCTTGACTGCACCACCACAGTGGTCACAGGTCATCGATCTTGAACACCCGCTTCAACCGTTGCGCCCAGGTCATCGAGGCGTGCGGGCGCGTCGGTGGTCTCGGCACCGCGCCGGTCTGCGCTGTTGCGTGGTGACAGCCGGCTGCCTTGAGCAAATGACTCGCGATGCCCGCGCACCTTGAGCTTCGGCCTGATTTGGATTCTTGGCCTACGACGAACTCGTACGTGGACAATTGCGCATAAACGCCTCAATCGTGCCTGCCAGAACTATGCTTCCACTCGCGGCATGCCAGTAGTGCGCTATGGCCTTGCATGGCGCTCTTTCTCGCGCGCGCTTTCAGTACACTTTGTGAGCGTGTCAGTCTTTCGGTGCCGGTGCTGTACAACATGGTGGCGAGCATCGAGCGGGGTGTGCCAGAGAAAGTCTAGAGTTCCACAGATGATGATCTATTCGCCCGTGGACGCAACTCGACTGTGGCCAGGAGGCCTGCCAAGGCCTCAATAGATTGCATTCATATCGAGCGGCACCTTGGCGTGCACGATCGCCACCAGCGCACGGGTCATTGCCGTCGGACGTTCGGCCCACATGACATTGCGGCCATAGGCAATGCCGCTTGCGCCGGCCTTCATCAACGCCGCAGTCCGCGCCAGCACCTCGCTGTCCGAGGCTTTGATGCCGCCGCTGGCGAGAACCGGGATCCCCGCCGCCACGTCGACCAGCTTTGCGAAGTCCTCGACCGGCTCGGTGGGGTCAGCCTTGATGACATCCGCGCCAAGTTCCATCGCCAGACGCACCAAGGGCGCTATCGCCTCCACGCTAGTCTCGACCAGCGCTACGCCGGCATTGTCAGTCATCGCCAGGATTTCGATCATGAGGGGCATGCCGACGGCATCGCACTGGCTGCGCAACGCGTCGACGTTGACGCAACAATCACGTGTGAGTTGTTCATGGCCGGGAAAGGTCAGCAGTGACGACACCACACACACGGCGTCGAGCATGACTGCGCGTTGCACGATCTGTGCAAGCGGCAGATCGTACACAAGCTGCGGGTGCGTCCCCAGATAGGCGTTGGTGGTATCCGCACGC
>JANLSI010000694.1:0-9575 GCA_031362345.1 Pseudomonadota bacterium | reverse complement strand
GAAGTCGAGATGCTCGGCATCCCCAACACCCGCATCCTGCGGTCGGTGACGAAATACGGCTTAGTCGACGTCACCATCGATTTCGAGGACGGCACCGACATCTACTGGGCACGCCAGCAGGTCAGCGAACGTCTGGGCGGCTTGAGCGACAGTCTGCCGCCAGGCATTTCCGGCGGTATGGCGCCGATCACGACGCCGCTCGGTGAGATGTTCATGTTCACCGTCGAAGCCGCGGGCATGTCACTGGCCGAGCGTCGCAGCTTGCTCGACTGGGTGATCCGTCCGGCCTTACGCACCGTGCCCGGTGTCGCCGACATCAATGCCCTGGGTGGTGTGGTGCGGGCTTTTGAGGTGGTGCCCGATCAGAGCAAGATCGCCGCCAGCGGTGTGACCATCACCGATCTCATGGCCGCGATCGTCGCTAACAATCGCAATGACGGCGCGGGCCGACTCGGTGAAGGCGACGAAGTGCTGCTGGTACGCAGCGAAGGCACCATCACCAGCCTGGACGATCTGCGCGCGGTGGTGGTGACGGTGAAAGACGGCGCGCCGATTCGGATCGGTAATCTGGCCGAGGTCAAGATAGGCACGCTCACGCGCTACGGCGTCGTGACCGAAAGCGGTCGCGGTGAGGCGGTCGAAGGCTTGGTGCTCGGCCTGGCCGGCGCCAACGCGCGCGAAGTCGTGAAAGGCGTGCGCAACAAGCTTGACGAATTGCAGCCGACACTGCCGAAAGGCGTAGAGCTGAAGATCTTCTATGACCGCGCATTCCTGGTCACCAAGGCGGTCAACGCCGTTTCTTCTGCTCTGCTCGAAGCCACTGCGCTGGTCATCGTGCTGCTGGTGCTGTTTCTCGGCAACGTGCGTGCAGCACTGACCGTGGCCCTGGTGCTGCCGCTCGCGGCCTTGATCACCTTCATTCTTATGCGCGCCTTCGGCATGTCGGCCAATCTCATGAGTCTGGGCGGGCTCGCGATCGCCATTGGCATGCTGGTCGATGGCGCCGTGGTGGTGGTGGAAAATATTGTCCAACGTCTCGCCACCGATCCCACCGCCGGCAAGCTGCCGCGCCTGCACACTATTTATCGCGCGGTGCGCGAAGTGGCGGTGCCGGTCACCTCGGGCATCCTGATCATCATCACGGTCTTTCTGCCACTGCTTACCTTGCAGGATCTCGAAGGCAAGTTTTTCGTACCGGTCGCGCTGACGATGGTGTTCGCGCTGGCGGGTTCGCTGGTCTTGTCGCTGACGGTGATACCGGTGTTCTCCTCCTATCTGCTGGGCGAGGTGAGCCATGAAGACCCCTGGTTGCCGCGCCAATTACTGAAACTGTACGGGCCGGCGCTGTCGTGGGGCTTGCGTCGGCCGGCCGTTGTTGTGGTCTTCGCCATCGCGATGCTGATCGGCGCCAGTGTGATTCAAACACGAGTCGGTAGGACATTCATGCCGACCATGGACGAAGGCGACCTGATCGTCGGCATCGAAAAGCTACCGTCGGTGAGTCTTGAGCAAAGCGCCGCGTTGGATCTCAAGATTCATCAAGCGCTGATGGCCGCGATTCCCGAGATAACCGGCGTGGTGGCCCGTGCCGGCTCCGACGAAATCGGACTCGACCCGATGGGTCTCAATCAGACCGACACCTATCTGTTGCTCAAGCCGCGCGACCACTGGCGGATGAAGAGTAAGGAAGCGCTGATGAACGAAGTGCGTAAGGTGCTCGATCCCATGCCCGGCATCGAGTACAGCTTCACCCAGCCGATCGAGATGCGCGTGTCGGAAATGATCATCGGCGTGCGTGGCGATCTGGCGGTCAAGATCTTTGGGCCTGAGCTTGCGCAATTGAACGACTACGCAGGCCAGGTCGAGGCCTTGTTGAAGACCGTGCCTGGCAATCAGGACGTTTACACGGTGCAGAACGACGGCGTGCAGTATCTGCGCGTCGTGGTCGATCGCCTACAGGCGGGACGCTTGGGCTTGACCATAGAGGAAGTCCAGGACGCCTTGCGCACCCAGATAGAGGGGCAACGCGCCGGCATCGTCGTCGAAGGCAATCGGCGCACCCCGATCGTCGTGCGCGGCAGCGAAACGCTGCGTGCCTCGCCGGCCGATTTCGCAGCGCTGCGTATCACCACCCGCGCTGGCAATACGGTGCCGTTGAACGTGGTCGCTACACTGCAACGCGCCGCCGGGCCGGTCAAGATCGACCGTGAACTCGGCAGTCGCTACAGCGTCGTGATTGCCAATGTCGATGGCCGTGATCTGGTCAGTTTCGTCGCAGACGCCAAGGCGTTGGTGGCGAAGAATATCGCGCTCCCGAGCGGCTATCGCATCGCCTGGGGTGGCCAGTTCGAGAATCAACAGCGCGCCGCGGCGCGCCTGACGGTGGTGGTGCCGGTGGCGCTCGGCCTGATCTTCATTCTGCTGTTCTCGACCTTTGGCTCGTTACGCCAGGCCTTACTCATCCTGAGCAATATCCCCTTCGCGCTGGTCGGTGGCATCGTCGCGCTGTGGGTGACCGGTGAATACCTGTCGGTACCGGCCTCAGTCGGCTTCATCGCCCTGCTAGGCATCGCGGTCTTGAACGGCGTCGTGATGGTCAGTTACTTCAATCAGCTGCAAAAGGAGGGCTTGCATTTGCGCGAGGCTGTCGTGCAGGGCGCCCGGCGGCGTCTGCGGCCGGTGTTGATGACGGCGTCGATCACAGCCTGCGGTTTGATTCCTCTGCTGTTCGCGACCGGACCGGGGTCGGAGATCCAACGACCCTTGGCGATCGTTGTCATTGGCGGTCTCATGACCGCCACCGCCCTGACCTTGATGCTGTTGCCCATCCTCTACCTGCGTTTCGCTTTTCCGAAATCAGAGGTGCTCCATGACTGATCTATGTTTGACCTTGCTGTGTCCGCCGGCGGTCGAGGAGAAGCTACTCGATAGCCTGCTGATGCTGTCCGACGCGCTGGTATTCACCAGCACGCCGACGGCGGCCCACGGCCTGGCCATGGGCGGGCTCTCGCAAGCCGAGCAGGTGATGGGCCGCGCCGAGGCCACCGCAGTGCAAGTCATCTTCGCCGCGCAGGACAAGGAAACTCTGCTGGGCGAACTGCGCCAACAGTTGGCCGGTGCCGGCCTGCGCTATTGGCTGACGCCGGTGGTCGAAGCGGGGCATATCCCATGAGCAGGAGATTGCTGCTGCTTGCGCTGTTGACGCTGTGTTCTGCGGTGCGCGCTCTCGAGGCGATGAATCCGCCCGGCCTGTTGCCGACGGAAATCGCGCGTCCGTTATTGGAACAAGATCCTGCGGTAGCCGCTGCGCGTGCCGGGCTGGAGCTTGCGTTGCGGGAAGCGGGTCTGCTCCAGGGCTCCCCCTATGAGTGGATCGCGCGGGCATCCAGCCAGGAACGCGCGTTGTCCGACGGTCCGCATTACGGTGAATGGAGCGTCGGCATCGAGCGCACCATCCGTCTGCCTGGCAAGGCGACGGCCGATCGTAAACTGGGCATGGCCACCATCGAGGCGTCCGAAGCCGTCTACGGCGAGGCCTTACACGAGTCGGCGCGCCAACTCCTTGCCTTGTGGCTGGATTGGCTGGCGGCGGAACGCGCTAGCGAGCTGGCCGTGGATAGTCGCAAGGCGGTGGAGGAAAGCCTGGCGATCGTCAACAAACGCATTCGCGCGGGAGATGCCGCTGCGCTTGAGTCAGGGTTGGTCAAGGCCGAATTGTTGGAACAAAAACGACTGCATAACGACGCGCTCACGCGGGCGTCGGCGAGTTGGGCGCGATTGTCCACACGATTCCCGGGCATCAATCAGCAGCCATCGACGCTGCCCAGTCCCGTCGCCATGGATGACGACACGGCACCACTGCGCGAGCGCATCCTCGTTCAGAGCGACGAACTCAAGATCGTGGCAACGCAGCTGAAACTGTCGCAGTTTCACGCCGCGCGTGTCGACGCAGAACGCATGCCTGACCCGACCGTGGGCGTCCATGCCGGGTGGGAAAGCGCCGGGCGCGAACGAGTCGCCGGCATTACGTTCAGCATGCCCATTCCCGGCAGTGCGCGGACGCAGAACCATGCGCGCGCACTCGCCGCTGTGGCAGTCTCGCTACAGGATCTGGAACTGAGAAAACGCGAAATAGACGCTGAGATCGCCGCTGCGCTCGCGACCGCACGAGGCACGTATGAGAGCCTGACGGTGGCCCAGGAAGGCGCGCACGCAGCGCACGACAACGCGACGCTCATGCAGCGCGCCTATGCCTTGGGTGAAGCCGAACTACAATCGGTGTTGATGGCCCGTCGTCAGGAAACCGCAGCGATGTCCGCCGCGTTGCAGGCGCGGGTGGCGGCCTCGCTAGCCTATTTCGGGCTCATACTCGACGCACATTTGATTTGGGACTTGGAGCACGAGGAGGCTAGCCAATGAATTTGACGAGGCAGTCGCGCTTGGTCGTGTGGCGTCAGCCCGGTGTAGCCGCCGCACTGACCGCTGCCCTGTTGTTCGGCACGGGCACGCCGCTCGCCAAGCTGATGTTGCATGACGTCAGCCCATGGATGATGGCCGGCTTACTCTACGCCGGTTCCGGCCTTGGGCTATGGCTTTATCGCCGTCTGATGGGCGCGCCGCCAGTGCATCTGCCTTGGCGTGAAGCACGGTGGTTGGGCGGCGCGGTAGTGGCCGGCGGGGTGTGCGCGCCGGTGCTTTTGATGTTCGGTCTGAGCGGCATGGCCGCTTCCGGCGCGTCCTTGCTACTGAACGCCGAAGGCGCGTTTACAGCGCTGTTGGCTTGGTTCCTTTTCAAAGAAAACTTCGACCGGCGTATTGCGCTTGGTATGGCAGCGGTGTTGGCCGGGGCGCTCGTCGTGAGTTGGCCGCGCGATATTCAATTTGCGGGGCTGGTGCCCGCGCTAAGTGTGCTAGGCGCCTGTTTGGCCTGGGCTATCGACAACAACCTGACGCGCAAGGTTTCGCTCACGGACGCAACCTGGATAGCGATGATCAAAGGCTTGACTGCGGGGCTCGTGAATCTCGGTCTTGCGCTACTGCTCGGTGCCGACTTTCCGTCGCCAGCATTTCTGATCAGCGCCATGGTACTGGGGCTATTGGCCTATGGCGTCAGCCTGGCCTTGTTCGTCGTCAGCCTGCGCCATCTTGGTACCGCTCGCACGGGCGCCTATTTCTCGGTCGCGCCGTTCTTTGGTGCCCTGCTTGCATTACTGCTCGGCGAGCCGATCACGCTGCCCTTGGTGGTCGCCGGCGCATTGATGGCGATAGGCGTATGGCTCCATCTCACCGAGCATCATATGCATGAGCACGTTCACGAGCCACAGGCGCATGAACACGAGCACACGCATGATGCACATCATCAGCACCGTCACGATGAAGCCGTCACCGCCGAGACCTCGCACAGTCACTGGCATCAACATTTACCTGTCAATCACCGGCACGCGCATTTTCCAGACGCTCACCACAGACACGGTCACTGAGCCCAGGGATGGGCGCGATTGCGCTAAGCCTTGAGCGTCTCGCTGAACCGCGACCATCGCGACCATCCGCTCAGGAAGATGAACAACAGGGCACGGCAGAGAGTCCGAGGCGTGGTTGGTCTGCAACACTTAGGTGTACACGACGAAAATACCGATCACGCAGCGACAGGCTCCTAGGAATCGCGCAATTGGATTAGATATGGTCAAGCTATATACAGACATCAATAAATTCGAATACAGCGATGGTCCTGCTGTTGTTGAGGCATTTAACAACGCGCTGAAGGACCTCGTTAGACGTAAGGTCGAAGAAAGCGCTGTCTCTTGGGCGGAATTCGTTTTCAAAAAGGACTACGAATTGATCACGGCGACCGAACTTGCAGAGATCGATCGGCGCGTGCTAGCCAGCGGGCATCGCTACGCACGTTCGGCCGTGATCTCCAGTACTGATCGTCCGCAGGCGTATCAGCCTGTCGCTGGATTTGTCGCGGGGTCCGCCGCTTCTTGTTTCGAGCATCCGAATGCGAAAGTTGGAACGCCCGACGAGTTGGGCCGCGAGCCGCGAGGCCAGGGCGACAACGTCGTCGAATATTCCAGCAACATCACGGGAACGGCACGCTACTACCGATCGGTCCAGGACGTCATGGACTCGCTCGCTGGCGGGGTGCCGCCTGACACCATCGCGGTTATCGATGACAGCGGCGGCACGTTAACAGCCCCTATCCTTGAGCATTTCAAAGGCGTTCTGTGCGCAGGGGGCACCGTCCGCTCGCATCTCGGTATCTTGACCAGGGAATACGGTATCCCGTGTCTGATGAACGCTCAAATCAGCGGTATTCGGGATGGCGACAGGATCGAGTTGGAAGTATCTGCGCCTGCCAAGACCACCGAAGCCTACCAAAAGGGAATCGAGATGTCGGGGCGCGTTTGGAGGCTTGAGGCCGCACTAAAAAATTAGCCGTCACGTTGTCCATCAAAGATGAACCTGAATGCTCCGGGAGCACACATGACCGCCAGTCGCCTTAGCTATGAGCAGATTCTGGTAACGAACAATCTTCTGCGAACCGCAGGGGATGAGACTTACTTCCTTGGCTTGACCAGAACGGTCCAGGAGTCAAAGTTCTTTCCGGTGTCCGCGTATATCCTGCTCGGATACTTCAATTCGTTCTATCGTTACCCCGCCTTGCTTAGAAAAATCGAACGAAACATGTCAGCGGAGGACCTCGCTAACCGGGTGCGTAACGTAAATTCGAAGTGTCAGTCGGCGATCGCGAATTGGTGCTTGACCAATTTCTATCTTCTGGGTCGCGAAATGCTCATCAACATGGGATGCATCCGCCCGCATGACGCAGCCGAAGACGTGTGTTACGTGCTGGACTTTTGGCGGCGGTTCAATTTGGCCGCCCGCCGCGAAGACGGACACATTACCTGCAAAGAAGGCGGTCACCGTTCGCAGCTTCTGCCAGAACGCCGCATCCAGGTATTTCATGCTGACCTGTATCCGTGTGAGCACGGCGACCCCCTGCACGCGGCGACCGACAAGTTCATCGCTGCGGTGTCCCAGTACGCCGTCTTGGTCGCTTGCGAAAGCCGAGCCTGCATGAGCAACCACGGCCCCTACAAGCTCGGCGAGGGTAAGGAATTGCTCGTGCGCGAGTTCTACGACCTTGCCGAAGGAGACATGCCGTGGCTCGATGGGATAGCCGAAGAAATTCCCCATGCGCGCCTGACAGTCACCACGGCAGTCAAGGACACGCATTTTTACATCGTCGACGACTGGGGCAGCTTCGAGTCCAAGCCGGAATACCGGTCGACTAATCTCTGTGGCATTGGGCTGTACACCTCCGATGAATTATCTGAAACCCATATACCGGTCGGAATGGGCAGTAAAGAACAGCTGACCGAGACCTTAGTGCAGTATGCGGAAATCTTTCGCCGTACGACGGCTAAGCTCTGGCAGCGGTTTGCTGGATACTCGCGCAATCAGCTTGTGGACGCGGGAGCACTCACCTACTTCGCGGTCATTAAGGATTTCGCGCATGTGGCCGGCTGCTATGACGCGGATGACTGGAATAAAATTGATGAACGCGCAGAGCGCTTTCGGGTGTTATTGAACGACGAATACAGCAATCAAATGATGGGATCTCATTTCGTTAATCTGGATTGTCCGAGTCATCAATGTCACGAATACACGATGATGCATCATTCGGATCTGCCCACGCGATCCTACTCACCTCTGTCCACTGCCTTGCTCCAAGAGACGGACTACGTGCCGACAGTAGGCAATGAGATCGGCCCTGGCATCACCTACCTACCAGAAAAGGTGGACCGCTATCGCACTACTCAAGGGCTCATGGGGCTTGCCGAGCTGAATCAGCGGACGCGAGACTTCGTGCCGCAACTTTGTACGGAGAAATTCCGTTTTCTCGATGACACCTGGGTAAAGTATCACTACGACACGCCGCTCGCCCAAGATCTATATCTCATCGATCAGCAGTATTCCCGAAAACTGGCTGGGAAAGGCGCGGGTTTAACGCGCGACGACATTGAACGACTCGCCGACAAGCGCTGAACCGCTCGGTGCGGATATGCCTAGCGAATTGGAGATTTTTCCATGAAGAGCGAGCATCACCTTATTCTGCACGGCCTGGCGATTAAGAAATACGCCAGTGCCGAAGATATCGCGGGAATCATCGGGGCAAATCCGGCGGACGTGACCACTTTTCTTGAGGACCAGGTCGCGCGAGGGCGGATCGTGGCAAACAACGATAAGTATTCGCTCAAGCCGACGACTCAAGTCGCGTTAGCCGGCGATTATTCGAGGCACTATTCCGACATCCGGGAAAACGCGGATTTTGTTCAGGCTTACGGGGATTTCGAGACGATAAACGTGAGTCTCAAACAACTCATCACAAGCTGGCAGATAATCGAGCTCCATGGGGCAGCGGTCGTCAACGATCATGGCGACGAGTCCTACGATAGTCGGGTCATCGACCGCCTCGGGAAGCTTCACGAACGCGCTGATCGAATCTTGGCTGTTCTCGCCAAACAGTTGCCGCGAATGCAGATCTACCGCGACAAGCTGACGAGAGCCCTGGAGAAGGCGGAGGACGGCGCGATCGATTGGGTGAGCGACGCACGAATTGAGAGCTATCACACGCTGTGGTTCGAACTTCATGAGGACTTGTTGTGCATGATGGGGCGGGCTCGCGACGAAAGGGATGGTGAGTGATAGACCAGTCGCAGCGATCGATCCGGCTGAGGAATGCATGCGTCCTCATCAGTTGTGTCGCAACCGGAGCGCGTTCCCAATTACAGATACTGAACTGAAACTCATGGCCAGTGCAGCAATCATTGGCGAGAGCAGCCAACCTGTAAACGGATAGAGCACCCCGGCGGCGACCGGGATCCCGAGCGCGTTGTACAAAAAAGCGAAGGCCAGATTCTGCTTCATGTTGCGTACCGTCGACTCGGACAGGATGCGCGCTGCTGCAATGCCACGCAGGTCACCTTTCACGAGCGTGACTTGTGCGCTGTTCATCGCCACATCCGTGCCGGTGCCCATTGCGATGCCGACATCGGCCCTGGCCAAGGCCGGCGCATCATTGATGCCATCGCCGGCCATCGCGACGATATGTCCCTGTTGCTGCAGCTTTTCGACCAGCGCTAATTTGTCAGCCGGTTTGACTTCGCCGTGTACCTCTTCGATGCCAAGCCGAGTAGCGACGGATTTGGCTGTAAGCATCCCATCACCCGTTGCCATGACGATACGCACGCCTGCGGCCTGCAACGCGGCGAGGGCTTCGGGGGTAGTCGACTTGATGGGGTCGGTGACAGCGAGCAGGCCTGCGAATTGACCGTCCGCAGCAAGGTAAATTACGCTCGCGCCTTCGCTCCGGAGTGCGTCGGCCTGTGGGGTAAGGCTATCGACTTGAACTCCGACCTCTGCCATCAAAATTGCGTTGCCCAGGGCAAGCCGGCGGCCGCCGACCTGTCCGCGCACGCCGATGCCCGATGCCGATTCAAAATTTTCGGCCTTTTCCAGTCGCAGACCGCGGTCGCGCGCAGCACTGACGATGGCGTTCGCCAGCGGGTGTT
>JANLSI010000666.1:0-4627 GCA_031362345.1 Pseudomonadota bacterium | reverse complement strand
TGCTGCGCGGGGTCGATGATGTTCAACGCGCTGGCGACGGTCGGCTCCGACTCACGTGCAGCGTACCGAATCCAGGCGTCGATGGTCGGCCCGCCGCGGTCGAGGTAGCGCTGGCACCAATGTGGCGAGCAATCCAGCATGAAGCGGCACGACGACAGTACCGCACCGTCCTTCTCAAAACTCACAAACGCGGCGCGCTCGGCACCCAGCGCTGCAACCCCCGCCTGCAGCAGCCGGTGAAGTTCAGTCTGATCGGCTGCGGCGGCGACACGCTCGGTGTTCGGGTAAGCGCCACTTCCCGGCGCGTTGGGGATATTCGATTTGCTGAAGCGCGCCAGCACCGAGTCATAGCGTGAGCCACGGTCGAACTTGTCGAGGTCAGCGTTCGCATAATGTCGTCCTCCACAGGTCTCGCGATCATGCTCATTGCACGAGATATGGCTGCGGCGGCCGGTGACGTCAAAGCTCAGGCCAGGGTCACCCACTGGATTTTCCAGCCACAGGTCGTAGAACTCGGGAAACGACGGGTTGGCATGGCGTGGGTCGAAAGCCAGGCGATACTGTTGATAAACGGTCTTGGGACTGCCGCTCGCGGGCTCCCCGACGGCGGCAGGGGGATCGGGCAACAACGCATCAAAGTGTGGATTGGAATTCTGATCGATGACGTTGCTGGGGTCGTCCACAGTGTTCAAGTCATACAACAACGACAGGTCGCCCCCACCATCGGTTTGGTGGTTGCTGCCCAATCCGTCATATTTCGGATGACGACCGACCGAGGCTGGCATATTCAGATTCCAGTCACCGAACAGCAGGGCGTCGTAGGCCGGTGGTGCCCCCTTACGCATGAGCGCCACCACCGGTGCCGCGTCGTCTAGAACCTGATGAGTCAGCGCTTGGTAAGAGTCCGTGATGTTATTAGTCGCGGACTGCGTATGTGTCCATCCAATCAAGAGCGCCGCCCCGGTTTTGGGATTCGTCAGCCGAATTCCAGCAAAGCCCTTGGCCGCCATGCAATCCAAGCCCTCGCATTCACCGTACTGCTTCCACCAGACGTAGTCATTGGCCTTGAACGAAGCGAGTTGCGGCCAGCCAAATTGCGGCGGGGCGACTGGACTCACATCGTCAAGCTCGTTCAAGGTATCCGAGCTACCTTGATAGTTGCTGGTGGCGCCTGGGTTGACATACTCCGGAGCAAATTTGCTGAAGATAGCGAGCCCGGAGTCTTGCTCGGCAAACGCTTCATCGACACTCGCTATGCCGGCGGTATCGATATGGGCCAGGAAAAATGGATATTGAAATTTCATTATTCTCGATAACTCGTCCTGCGCCTCGCCGACGAACACCTCGGAAAGCACGACCACATCGAAATTCTTGGCTGAGACATAATCGCGAAGTCTGCCGGCGCGCTGTCGATCGGAAAGTCCCCAGGCGCTACTCGCTCCGCCGCCGTGTCCGAAGGGTCCACTCGCCGGCAGGAACTGCGTGTTCTGGGCGAATACTGAATAGATGGTGCGCACCCCTAGCGGCGCTGCATCACGGATGAACTGCGTCGGTGGTGACGGCGGCTGCCAGTACGTGCTGCTGCCGCCCATCGTTTTCGGCGTCCCGGTCGTCACTACCGAGTGGTAATTTCCCGCGCTGCCCAGCGTGCCGGAGATAAAGGAGCAGCGTTGCACGACCCGCGCCGCCGTTGTTACATAGACGCAGGCCGAACGCGGTAAGACTGGACTGGTGTAGGTCAAGGCCGACGGCCCGCTGATGGTGACCGCCGAAAACGGCACTTGCACGTCGGTCTCGTATTCAATGTTGACGACATTCACCGCGCCCAGATGTTGCGTTGGGTAGGGACTGGTTTGCTTCGCGGTCGGTGCACGGTAGGCCGTTGATGCGGTGAATGCGTGGGCCTCGGAGAGTGGCAGGCCGGGTTCGTCGACACGCACTGCAAAGCCGTAGCCACCTTCTATTTTGAACCCTTCAATGGTGTAGTCGAAAGCGCAGATGGCGCTTTTGCAGCGCACCGCATAGGCGCTCCTCAGCCCATCGTTGCGCGTGACGACCAGCTCATAGTTCTCGATGTCGGGTATCTTTGACCACAACATCACCGGTTGGATTGAGGTCGTCGCGCCCGTTATCGGACTCAAGATCTGCGGCGACATATTGGTCGCCGGGCCGGGCAAAGCATTGACCCGAAAGCTCACGATTTTTTGCGGCCCCCAGGCTCCCCCGCAGTCGGCACTGACTAGCGCGAGGTAATTTCCCGCGCTCAGGCCGTAGTTTCTTGCGCAAAAGCTTGCCTCTGTGCGCTTCTCGCACGAGATCTGAGAACGCCACAGCACCTCGTCTTTCACCAGGTTCAAAACGGCGCCGCCCTCGTCTTTTTGGAATTGGATGGAATAACGCTCGGCCGTGCTCAGTTCGGCCCAACGTATCGTCGTCAAACCGTTCACGACGCTAGCTTCGAGCGGGGTAATCAAGGTTGGAGCAGGCATCACCGTGGGACAGGCCTTGTAAGCGTCTGCGGTGACCCCCGGCGTACATACCCCGGTGGTGCCGCACACCCGCAAGCGAACGTGAACGGTGCCAAAGGGAATCTGACTGACATCCGCCGTCGCCGCGCACGCAAGCCCGACGCAAGCCGCTGCGGCAGCATGCATTTCAGACGAAGTGACGTACGCCCAGTTCATAAAGGATGCGTGATAGCTCGCAGCGCCGGGGGAAGCGGGCCAGTTGAGGCTCACGGTGTTACCGGTCCAATTCGCCACCAGACCCGTCGTCTCCGGCAGCAGTGGATAGAAGTAGTTGTAGTTGCCGGCGCCACCCACAGCCCAGGTGCCGTTGCCAAGTACGGTCCACTTCAATGCACGGGTGTCGAGCACGGTCGGCGGCGGATAGCCTGGCATGCCAGGGCTGAATACGCAGGTGGTGCCGCTGACACAGGGCCCGGCGCTCGCACTGAGTGAGGTGGAATACACCACCAAGTCGGTAGCGCGGTCGAGCAGTACGAACGAATACGTGGTGTAGAGCGCGGGGTCGCTCCATTCGAAATCCATTCCTAGCGGCGGTTTTGATTCGTGTGCCGGAGCAATCAAGAACGGCGCACCGGTGTAGCTGCCGGGCGTGACGCTTATCTGCATCGAATTCGCGCTGGTGCCAAGGGCATTCTTGGCGGCCACTGCGTAGAAGTACTTGGTCGGCACGTTCGTCACAGCCGTGTCGGTGTAGCTGGTCTTGGCGCCCAGTTCGACGAGCCAATTGAAGGTGCCACTCACCGTGCCGCGCGAAACGCGATAGCCGCTGGCGCCGGCGACGGCGGGCCAGCTCAATTGCACTTGTCCAGGGGCGCCGATGGCCGTCAGCCCGACCGGTGCCGTGGGCGGTCCGGTCGGATGCTTGCAACCCACTGCGGCCATCAAGGCCCCGGCGAACATCGCGCTACGCACAGTATTCAGAGTCACATCGCTCCCCTGGTCGGTTCGCAGCTCCATGCAGGCAGCCCTGAGCGCAAAAGTGCCAGGTAGCGAAGCGCGCCAGCACAAAGCGCGTGGAGCAACTCCTAGCGCGTCTCGTTAGCGCGAGCGCGCATCCGGACCCTCAAGCATGGCGGGCCGCTCAGCGCCAGCACAAGTCGTCGGTCAGCAGACCACGGTCCTGCAGGAGTTTGACGGTTTTCAGTCGGTAATAGGTCGGCCCCAGTGTAGGCACGGTAGAGTTCCTCATGCCGACTTTCAGCGTCCGGGTCGTTCGGAAGCTGGGCAGAAACGACTCGGCCTTGGCAAAGCTGACTCGATAATTGCGGCTGTCCGACGATGCGCCGGCGGCAAACGCGACCGCGCAATTGGGTACGACTTCGGCGACCAGATTGGCGACCTCGCGAATCCGGTAGTTCTCGCCGGGCTTGCCGATGTTGAACGCCTGATTGTGAATGGACTCGCGCAGGGCAGTCAGCGCGGCAGCGTAGGCGTTGATGATGTCGCGGATGTGAACCAGCGGTCACCACGGCGTGCCGTCGCTTTGCAACAGCACCTTGCCGGTCGTGACGGCATGGCCAACGAGGTTGTTGACAACGATGTCGGCTCGCAATCGTCGCGACACGCCATAGGCGGTGGCATTGCGAAAGTAGACCGGCGAGAACGTCTCATCGGCCAACCGTGTGAGCTCCTGCTCGACCAGGACTTTCGATTCGCCGTAGGCGGTGACCGGGTTGAACGACGCCGTTTCGTCGAGCAGACCATCACCTCCCGCCCCGTACAGACTGCACGAAGATGAAAACACGAAGCGTTGCACGCCGGCCTGCTTGGCGGCTCGCGCCAGACGCACTGAGGCATGCTGGTTGATGTCGTAGGTAATCGACGGATTGAGATCGCCGAGCGGGTCGTTGGACAGCGCGGCGACATGGGCAACGGCGTCAAATCCAGCGAGGTGTGCGGGCGTGACGTCCCGCAGATCGATACGCAAGGTCGCAATCGGATCGGGCGGACTCACGAAATCACACTCATCGTAGAGCCCCACATCCAAGCCGCAGACCTCGTGACCCGCAGCCGCGAATAAAGACACGGCTTCGACGCCGATATAGCCGAGATGACCTATTACCAGCACTTTCATGGGAACCTCTGCAACGCTATGAAAT
>JANLSI010000642.1:0-5575 GCA_031362345.1 Pseudomonadota bacterium | reverse complement strand
CAGCCCCCAATCCGGGCGATCCGGATGCCGCACCAACATTCCTGGCTCCAGCATGGAATTCATTGTATATTTGCCATCTGAAGGACCTTTGTCTCATGCCCGATAATCTGGATCTAGTTGCTTTGCTGGGCTCTCGCATTTGCCATGATCTTATCAGCCCGATTGGAGCGATCAGCAATGGGGTTGAACTTTTGATGATGGATGGCGGCACAATGGGGCCCGAAATTGCCCTGATTGCAGAAAGTGTCGCGAACGCCAACGCCCGTATCCGGTTTTTCCGAGTGGCGTTTGGCGCATCGGGCACAGACCAGCGTATTGGCCGGCGCAATCGCCGCGTTAGAACGCTACGCCGTGCGCATTTGCATAGTCGCGATAGGCGGCGCGCAGCTGTTCGACCACCGGCCGCGCGGCCGTGCCGATGACGGCGTCGTCGATGGTCGCTACACTCATCAAGCCCGCACCGCTGCCGGCCAGGAACACTTCCTCGGCAGCCAGCAGCTCATAACGCGTGAGAGATCGACACTCGACGCTCGCGCCCGCCGCCCGCCAACAGCGCATGACGGTATCGCGGGTGATGCCCGGCAGCGCGCCGTCGACCGTTGGCGGTGTGACTAACACATCATCGATCACCGCGAACAGATTGGCGCCGGTGGCCTCGGTCACCTGTCCGGCCTGATTCAACAGAATGGCGTCGTCATAGCCCTTCAAGCGCGCGTCGCGTTTGGCCAGCACATTGTTCAGATAATTGAGACTCTTGACCTGCGGGTCGAGCGTATCGCTGGCCGGTCGTCGCAGCCACGAGGTCAGCAGCCGCAAGCCGTTCGTGCGCGCATCTGCGGGGAACATGCGCAGGCTCGCGACAATGCAGAACAACTCGGGCTCCACACACGAGGTCGGATCAACCCCCAGTTCACCCACACCGCGCGTCGCGACCAAGCGTACATAGGCCTCGGTCTCGCCATTGGCCCGCGCGGTGGCGAGCACCGCCGACGCCAAAGCATCCCCACGAAGGGGCAGTTCCAGACCAATCGCGCGCGCCGAGCGTTCGAAGCGCGCGATGTGATCGCCGAGCCGAAATACTTTGCCGCCGGTGATGCGTATGCCTTCGAACACGCCGTCGCCATACAGCAGGCCGTGGTCGAGGATGGAGATACGACACTCGCGCGCGTCGCCGATTTGATTGCGATACCAGACTTTCATGGGCAGCGTCCCTCGATGCGTAATGCAATGCCTTCGGCCGCATGCACCACGCGGCGCATGGCGGTCGGTGTGCCGATGGCGGTGAAACGGGCAGTGACAGTGGCCAGCGCGACCGCACCCTGCAGCCGACCCTGGCTCATGATGGGCGCGGCCGCGACCGCGAGCCCGGCCTGCCATTCTTCGAGATTGGTGGCCCAGCCCTGGGCGCGCACGCGCTCGACCTCGGCGTTGAGCGCCTTGCGATTGCGTAAGGTCGCCGGCGTGTAACGCGTGAGTTCATCGACGGTGACGAGCTCGGGCGCAAAGGCCAGATAGAGTTTACCGACGGCGGTCGCATGCACTGGCACATCGGCGCCTAAGCGTGGCGCCGCGCGCAGAAAACCATTGCCTTCGGCTTTCTCCAGCACCACCAGTCGGCCGGCGCGCGCGACCACTAGGAAGAAGGTCTCGCCAAGTTCGGCCGCCGCGCTTTCCAGCACCGGCTTGGCGGCGGTTGCGAGCGGCTCGCGACTGGCGACATTGAGGCCTAAGGCCATCAGCGCGAAGCCGGCTCGATAGCGGCCGTTGCTGTCCTGCTCGGCCAGCCCGCGTTTCACCAGGGGCGCGAGAATGCGATGGGCACTTGAGCGTGGCATGCCGAGTTCGCGCGCGAGATCCGCCAAGCGCAGCGCCTGCGGGCGCTCGCTGAGCAGGAATAGGGCGTCCAGTGCCTTGTCGATGGTGCTCATAGTTGTTCCATTATTCGGAACGACAATCCGAAATAAAGAACAACCTTAGCCAGCCGACCGATACTGATCAAGCCCTGTGTCAGCCACCATTGATGATGCCGTCAAGTTCCGCAGCCCGGCCGGTCTCGTGCGGTTGAGTAAGCGCGCCGCTGCACGTGCACTCAAGCCACGCCGCCCACCCGCGCGTTTCACATGTTGAAACATGCAGTCCACCGGCGATAATCGACGGCCACGCGTTCCCCACTCAAAGGCAGCCCATGGACAAAGACAAGATGAGATCAATGGCCGACCGCGTGTTCCGCGACATGGCCGGTGGCATGGCGGCGGGGCTCGCGTACGTCGGCACCGAAACCGGCTTGTTCCGTGCGATGAGTGGCGGCGGCGCGATGAGTCTTACCGAAGTCACGGCCACCAGTGGGCTGAACGCGCGCTATGTCGAGGAATGGTTGAAGGGCATGGTCGCTGCCAGCTACCTCGATTACGACGCCGCGGCCGAGACCTACACCCTGCCTGAAGAGCACGCCTTCCTATTGAGCTCCGATGGCACCGATCATTTCATGGGCGGCATGTTCGCTATGCTGCCGCCGCTGCTGACCGTCGCGCCGCGCGTGGCACAAGCCTTTCGTGCTGGCGGCGGCGTGCCTTTCGCCGACTATGCGCCCGAATGCCGTCACGCCATCGACGTCATGAACCGTGGTAATTACGAACATCGCCTGGTCGATTACTGGTTGAAGCAATTGCCCGACACCATCGCTGCGCTCACTGCCGGTGGTCGCATGCTGGATGTCGGTTGTGGTCGCGGCTTCGTCGTGCTCGCTTTGAAAAAACGGTTTGCCGATGCCGATTGCCTGGGCGTCGATCCTGACCAAGCCTCGATTGCCGAGGCGCGGACGTCCGCAACGGCGGCCGCTGTGGCCGCGCGTTTTGAGGCGACGACCAGCGACTCGCTGGACGAGCTACGGCCCTTCGATCTGATCACGCTATGCGATGTACTGCACGACCTGCCCAACCCGCTCGCCGTGCTGCGCGGGCTGCGCGCGCGCCTCGCACCGAACGGCGTGCTGTTCGTAATCGAGCCGCGCGTGTCCGATCGCTTGGAAGAGAACATCAATCCGCTTGGGGCGATGTTCTATGGCTTCAGTGTCTTTCACTGCATGACCCAGTCACTGGCCCACGGCGGCGCCGGGCTAGGCGCCTGCCTCGGCCCGACCCGCACCAAGGCTTTGTTCGAGCAGGCCGGCTTTGGTAGTGCGGTGACTTTGGATATCAAGAGTGCGACGAATTCTTTCTACGCCGTGCGAGCTTGAGCGGCGCGGTGCAAGTGCCCGGCGAATCGATTCGCCGCGGCCGCGCACAACGCCGGCCGCATGAATCACCCGGGCTCGGCATTTTCTCGACTTCTTATTCGCTGCACCTCGCCCACGCCGCCACGGCCTGGCAATAGGCTTCCAAATCCCCTGTGCCGCCGCTCGCGAACTCGAACAAGCGATCGAAATCGACGATCCCATATTGATGCGCAAGTAGATTGCGCAAACCCGCCGCCGCACGCATGGGCGCGGCTATGGCAGGCGACAACACACCACGCTCGGCCAGCACCGTGAAGGACTCACCATAGGTCCGCGGTACGCCCCAGCCGGCGTCCGCCAGCACATGGGAGGCCAGTGCCAGGCACGCCTGAATTGCCACGAACAGATTCAGCGCCACCACCTCCCGTGCGGTGCGATCGGCTTGGAAAGCCGCGAGATCGGCGGGCAGCACCGCGCGGATGCGCGCCACCGCGTCGCGCACGATAGCCAGCTTGGCGGCCAACAGTGCGTTATCGACCATCGGCGGTCGCGGCGATGACACCGCGCGCGCAGAGCGCTTCGGTCGGTGCAAAATCCAGGTACTCGAGGATCGCACGCGTCTTGCGCTCGACCAGCGCCGCATGGTTGCGTTCGAGCAGCAATTCACCTTCGGCAAAGATGCGATAGGCGAGGGCTGGCGGCGCTTGCTCCAGCAGCACGAGGTCGACGGCATGGCCGCTGACGCTCTCCAACTCCGCAGCCAGCTCGCCGAGTTCCGCGACCGTCAAGCGCACGCCCGGCTCGAGTCCGAGGGCGAGATCGCTGTGGGGCGGCGCCTCGCCGCGCGCGCGCGACCCGAACTTGAGCGCGTAGGCAATGCGCGGATCACAGGCGAGGACGGCGCTGAGCGGATTCATCGGCAAAATGTAGCATAGGCTGCCAGGTGTGACCGGCTTGCGGGACAGTATAGGAATAACGGCTCGATGCAAATTCCCGCGCGCTTTCGCGTCGTGCCCAGCTGCCAGCTCAGATGTCTTAATATTGCCAGCTATGCAACGCGTGTCGTCCAAGGCGCCGAACAGGGCGGCGCGTGCGCGAACCGTCGACGCGACGCAGAGCGTCGGCACGGTTCACCAGCCAGCCTAGGCAGATGTCATGAGCACTATCGATCCAGGCGCCTACGCCGCCCTCCAGCACGAACTTCGGGCGGCGTGATTACGCCGCGATTGGCAATGTCACCAACCTGGCCGCGCGTCTGTGCGGCGAAGCGGCGGGCCGGACAGGTGCTAGTTGATCGCAAGATCATGGCGCGGCTGAATGGCATGGTCGCCGCCACGGAGTTGGGGCCGTTGTCCTTGAAAGGCTTTACCCATGCAGTACCGGCCTTTGCGCTTTTAGTCAACGGAGATTTGTCATGACCGCAGCTGTCGACCAGCCCGATGCGCAGGCCACCGACATAGCGCTGCACCGTATCGAATTCGCACGTGACACCTTGCGCAGCACCCAGCAGCTCATTGCGCTTCTCGATCAGAAGAGCTACCTGGTGCTGGTCATCACGGGTGTGACGTCGGCGGCCTTCTTTTCTGTGGTCGGCGGCTTTTTGGGGCGGCTCGAAGTGTTGCTGAGCCCAGGCCTGGTGGTGCCGATCATGGCGGCGTGGTTTCTGATCGAGGCGGGGCTGGTGCTGTGGTTTTCGCTGAAGAGCATCCAGGGCGTGGTCGCCGCAGCCGTCACCATCGAGGCGCCAAACATGGTTTTTCCTCATGCGCTGCTGCGTCGTTATGGCAATAGCGCCGAGCGCTATTACGAGCAGCTACGGAGCCTGGACGTCGATCATCTGTTGCGCGATTACGCGGCAGAGATCGTCAAAACCTCCAGCATCTATGTGGAGAAATCCCGTGAGGTGCATGACGCCGTGAAGGCTTTGTATCGCTCGATGATCCCATGGCTGATCGGGATCCTGGCGACGATAGTGTTGCGGGTGTTGTGAGTGGGCATCGCCACCCCTCACCCCAACGCCCGCTTCACCGCGTCGATAAACGCGAACCGCCGCGGACCTCCATGCTGCGATCCTTTTTCTTTTGACGCCGGTTCCTCCGGGCGCATGAATACTTCACGGGGCATTGCGCCGACCATCACGAACACCAGGCCTTGCTTGGGTTCGACATGTATCCATTGCCCGTAGGCGCCGAGCGCCATGAAGCTGTCGGGATGGTGTACCCACCATAGATAGCCGTAGCCGGTGAAGGATGACGTATCGAGGCGCGGTCGTGCGCCGATGTCCTTGTGAAAATTTGGCGCCGAGGGCGCAGTGGCCTCGCGTGTCCAGCCGACGGGCAATATGCGCGTGCCATCGGGCGC
>JANLSI010000620.1:0-1611 GCA_031362345.1 Pseudomonadota bacterium | reverse complement strand
GGCACTGTTGCGCGCGCAGGCCAAGGCCAAGGCCGTCAAGACTGACAACGAAGACCAGCGTATCGGCGTCAACATCCTGGTGCGGGCTCTGGAAGAGCCGATCCGTCAGATCGTGGCCAATGCCGGCGAAGAACCGTCGGTAGTGACCGCCAAGGTCGCCGAAGGCAAGGGTAACTTCGGTTACAACGCCCAGACCGGCGAGTATGGCGACATGATCGCGATGGGCATTCTCGACCCGACCAAGGTCGCACGCACGGCGCTGCAAAATGCAGCTTCAGTAGCCTCGCTTATCCTGACCACGGAAGCGATGGTGGCCGAAGCACCGCGTAAGGAAAGCGGCGCCGGTGGTGGCATGCCCGACATGGGCGGCATGGGTGGTATGGGTGGTATGGGCGGCATGATGTAAGCGTTCTGCCCAGAACGTCTCTCATCGAGAACCCCGCTTCGGCGGGGTTCTTTTTGGACGGCTCGCAGCCCGCTGACGCTAAGGACTCTGGCGGCTGATAGGTTCTGCTGTGACTGGTGTCCTGTGTGCATTAGCGAACGGTGGGCGCAGCGGCTTGCGCTTAAGCTGGGCCATCGAGAGAGCCTGTGCACACTGCTCGTGCCATCTCTGGCGTTGGTTGTGCCGCAGGATGAGCCGTGCCCGAAGTTCAAGATCCCATCATCGTCAACCGTCTGCTGGTCGATTTGCCTAGCGAGGACCGCGCGGCGATGTTGCATGGCTGCCGCACGGTGGAGCTGGAGTTCGGCACCGTGCTCAGCGCCCCTGAGCAGGTATTTCGCGAGGTCTATTTCCCGCTCAGCGCGCTGATTTCCCTGGTTGCGACCGTGCCTGGCCACCCGGCGCTGGAAATGGGCATGATCGGTAACGAAGGGATGCTGGGCGCGAGTTTGCTGCTGGGGATTAATGTTGCGCCCTTGCAGGCCGTTGTACAGGGACCGGGCACGGCCTTGCGTATGAGTGCCGCGCAGCTGCGGCGCGAGTTGGGTGGGCGGGCGGCGCTGCGCGCGACGCTCGGTCGCTATCTGTATGTGCTGACGGCGCAATTGACCCAGAGTGCGGCCTGCACGCGATTTCATGAAGTGGACGAACGGCTCGCGCGCTGGCTGCTGATGACCCATGACCGTTCCCATGCCAATCATTTTCGTCTCACCCACCAATTCCTTGCCGACATGCTCGGCGTGCAACGCAGCGCAGTGACCATTGCGGCGGGGGCTTTGCAGAAGAAGAAAGTGATCCGCTACGCACGGGGCGAGATCACCGTGTTGTCGCGCAAAGGACTGGAAGCCGCATCCTGCGCCTGTTATGGCGCGGTGGCCGACGAATATCGTCGCTGGTTCAAGTAAGGGCGCCGATGGCGATAGACGCGCTTGAGCTTAGTACTTCGCCGCAGGCGGGGGTGTCGGTTTAGGGATAACGGCCTGCATACCGACCACCGTCTGCATCGAATCGATATCCGAAGCTGGTGGAGTTGGTGGAGCTTGTTTGGCAGCTTTGGCTTTGGCAAGCTCTCTTGCTACCTGTGCAGCATCAAAAGATGGGCTCACCTGTGTAGCGAAAGGATCTGGCTCGGCTGCCTTCGGCGGCGGTGTGGGCGGCGGTGTGGG